>JAUZPJ010000086.1 GCA_030706025.1 Bacillota bacterium
ATAAATTTTAAGATTTCGATTTTCCATTTGATCTTGAGGGGAATGCGCAGGATGATCTGTTGCGAAGTTATTTTTATCAAGAAACACTAATAGTATAGCAAGGGAAAATTTTCGGGAGGTGCTCTTATTAAAAAGGTGATTAAGGGGAAAAAAATTGTCTGTAATGTTTGTGGTGGTGATGAATTGAAGATTAAACATATGGAAATGAAATTTGATAATGGAGAATATGATGATATTATTAAGATGGTAGATGTCTTAACATGTTCTAATTGTAAAAAAATGTTATTTTTTAATGATAGCGTATTGCCGATAAATTTATTCTAGGAAGTATCTGTTACAGCCTTGCCAGTTTAATTTGAAAGAGTTTCCTAGTGTAAATAGCGAAAGACAGCAAGTTAATTCTATAACCGGTAGATGTGCTGCCATTTAATAATAATAAGGCACCCGTATGGAGTGAAATGCTACAAAAGGCTTGGAAAGTGGGGGAACATGAAAAAGCTTTCAACCGCAATTGATACTAATGAAATCTCCTTAACTATTTACAACGGTGGTTTTGGCGCGGTTAAAGAAACACGCGCATTAAGTCTTAGCGGCAAGGAAACAGAACTTGTTTTTGCAGATGTGTCCCAACAAATAGAGGCGGATTCCCTATTAGTTGAGGGTTTGAATGTCTTGGAGTTTAACTATGATTATGATTTAGTGGATCGGGGTAAACTCTTGCAAAAGTACATCGATAAGGAAGTATATTTGATTGACAGAAATAAGGGCGATAGGAAAAGCTGTCGTCTCTTATCAGTTGAGCAAACGGGTCGATGTGTCTTAGAGGACAACTCGACAAAGGAACTATACATTGACACGCAGGCAGAGCTAGTTTTGCCCGCCTTACCAGCGGGTCTCATTGTAAAACCTGCTCTCGTATGGAAAATAGCACCCTCAAACGCCGAAAGTGTAAAAGTTTCCTATCTTAGTCAAGGCTTTAATTGGAGCGCAAATTATGTTATCGAGCTTTTGCAAAATACCCTGAACATTGCGGGTTGGGCAGAAATCCAAAATCAAAGTGGTACAACGTTTGAGAACGTAAAGATTAAGCTTATCGCTGGTGATGTCAATAGAATCGGTGAAGATGATAATTATGATATCCCATTAAAAGTGTATGAGGTCGAGGCTATGTCTGCTCCCCAAACTAGGGAAAAAAGTTTTTTTGATTATCACATGTATACTTTGCTCAATCGGACAACGATAAAAGATAACCAGACCAAGCAAATCAATATATTAAATGGTCAAAATGTACCGTATAAGAGATACTACCGGCTCAATAGACACGAGGATAAAGTAAATGTCGTGATCGAGTTTGCCAATGCTCAAAAGAGTGGCTTGGGGCTCGCTTTGCCAAAAGGTAAGATTAAGCTTTATCAGGCAGACGTCGCCGATAATAACCTCGAGTTTATTGGTGAGGACTTTATTGAGCACACCCCCAAAAATGAAGATATTACGCTTACAATTGGCAACGCCTTTGATATCACCTTTGATTATCACGAAGTGGAACGTAAGACCATAAATGGTTTTGAGTATTTTAAGTACGAGTACATAGTTAAGAATCATAAGGAAGAAGCTGTCGAAGTTCGTTTTGAACATCGAGCTTGGGGTGCTTGGGGAATGATTTCATCAACGCATGACTATACCAAGAAAACATCAGGATCCTTTGCATTTAACGTTAACGTATTAGCAGACAGTGAAACGAAGGTGTGTTTTGAGTATAAAATTGATCAGCGTGTCGAGGTAGTTATCAAAGGTAATTAGGGATTAGTACTTGCGGTAGTAAAGAAGATTTTTTGCGAAATTAGCTATGTATATTGAATAAGGGGGAATAGAGATTGGGTTTACTAAGTGGATTGCTAGGTAATGCATCAGAGGTTGACACTCGAGGAATAGAAAGTGAACTTGAAATGATCCTTACAGAAAATGAACAAATCCAGAAGGCATTCAAACTTATTAGGGACCTTTTCGTATTCACCGATAAACGGCTAATATTAGTCGATAAACAGGGGGTTACCGGTAAAAAAGTTGAATACCACTCTATACCGTACAAAAGCATAACCCATTACAGTGTAGAATCGGCTGGTCATTTAGATCTGGAAGCCGAGTTGAAAGTTTGGATTTCTGGAATGCATGAACCAATCACTAAGGAATTTAAGAAGGATAAAAATATTTTTGAAGTACAAAGGGCTCTTGCGAAGTACGTAAACAAGTAAATTGGCACAAATATTTAGTAAAGGTTGGAGTATAATCCAACCTTTACTTGTACTTAGGGAAACCTTAACAGGAACATGTAAAAGCATATATTGAAGGAGTATGCAAAAAAAGATGGAGCATAATTTTACAGTTAAACCAATTACACGATTATACGAAAGTTGTAACGAATGTGGCTTACCCACATTAACATGCATATGTAAGGTTGTTTCTCCCATAAAAACGAAAGCGAAGTTTTGGATAATAGCAAGTAGAAGGGAATTTTATAGACCTTCTAGCACTGGAAGACTACTTAAACTAATAAACCCTAACTCAACAGAGATTTTTCTATGGGAGCGTACGAACCCTTCTTTAAAACTATTAGAAAATATAAAGAATTATCAAGATCGAACTTATGTTGTGTTTCCGGCAGAGAGTAAAGATTTGGTTGATAAAGCAACAAATGAGATAAAAGAAGGAGAGGTCGCATTTATTCTAATTGATGGTACATGGAAAGAAGCCAGAAAAATATTTAGGAAAAGCGAATACTTAAGAGATTTACCACTTTTTTCGATTAAGCCAGATTATGAGTCAAACTTCAGTTTGCGAAGGGGCAGAGAAGAAGGGACTCTTTGTACTATTGAAGCTGCAATGGAAACTCTTAAATGGACTGGCGAAATAGAACAAGTTCAAGTTTTTGGAAAATATTTCGATTTATTTCTCAAACATTATAAAGCTGGATTTAGCTCGCACCTACCGAAAGAATAAGTGCCCTTGGCCATTCCCCTAATAATAATGTAAAGCCAAGATCGAATTGAACAAAATTGGGCATACTATCCCCAAATAGAAGGGGGAGGGATCGTGTGTGTCCGAAATCGAAGAATTATTAAAGCGTGTCGAAGAATTACACTTAAATATGATTAAAATCAAAGAGGGTAAATCTGTAAAGGATCGTGAAGTCATAATAGAAAGTCGGATATTAGATATTGTCCTAAGTAATTTCCAAGATGTGTTGATTAGGAAGCTTAAAGGTTCGTCAGGGGATGAAATAGTTGAGTATGCGTTGGATAAAGAATAATTGGATCAATTTGCTGCCAAAAAGGAACCAACGTAATAATTCTGTTATAATTACAAATGGAGTTAAGAAGGTAGAATAACGAAGCTAAGATCTTTGGAAATAGAAATAAGGGTTGGTGAAAAAATGTTAGGGCCGAGGGAAAGTAACAGTAGCAGGAAGTCACAGTTGAAACGATCCGTTTGTCCCTACGATTGTCCGGATACATGCGGACTTCTTATAGAAGTAGCTGACGATCAAGCGGTAAAAGTCACAGGTGACCCCGAACATCCCTATACTAGAGGGACATTATGTCCAAAGATGACCCACTATGAGCGAACAGTTCATTCGTCACAAAGACTGATGCATCCCCTCTTGCGTACAGGTGAAAAAGGAACGGGCCAGTTTCGGCCCATTACTTGGAATGAGGCTATCCGATACATAGCCGAACGTTGGAAAGAATGTATCACCAACTATGGAGCGGAAGCGATCTTGCCCTATTCTTACGCTGGTACGATGGGTGTTGTTCAACGTAATTGCGGGGAGGCCTTCTTTAATCGCTTAGGTGCTTCAAGATTGGCTCGTACTATTTGTTCCTCGGCCAAGAGGTATGGCTGGGCGTCTATTATGGGGGATACCTTAGCGCCACACCCTGATGAAGTAAAAGAAAGCGATTTTATTCTCTTATGGAGTACAAATGCTTTGGCTACGAACATTCACCTCTTACCTAAGGTCCGAGAAGCAAAGAAACGTGGTGCGGCACTTTGGTTAGTTGATACCTATGAGAACCCCACGGCACAACTTGTCGATAAGGTTGTGTTAGTGAGACCGGGAAGCGACGGTGCCTTGGCTCTCGGAATAATGCATATTCTCGTCCGCGACAGTTTGCTTAATCAGGAATTTGTAGATATGAATGTACAAGGGTTTGAACAGTTCAAAGCGGACGTTTTGCCCGCTTACCCGCCTGATAAAGTCAGTCAAATCACTGGACTGGAAGTTCGTGTGCTCGAAGAAATGGCGGCTCGATACGGGCGTGCTCATGCGCCCTTTATAGTCTTGGGATCAGGCCTCTCTCGTTACGGCAACGGGGCTATGACTGTTCGTGCGATTACAAGTCTTCCGGCTTTAGTTGGGGCTTGGGCCAAGCCGGGTGGAGGATTAATCTCCAGTGTTTCGACGAAAGCGCTGCCAATGGACAAGGTAAAACGCGAGGATTTCTTGCAAAAACCAACCCGTATTGTGAATATGAATCAGCTGGGTGAGGCATTAACCCAATTATCTGAACCACCGATTATGAGCCTGTATGTCTACCATTCTAATCCAGCTGTCGTAGCTCCTGATCAAAACCAGATTATCAAGGGACTTAAGAGAGAAGACCTATTTACGGTTGTTCATGAGCGGTTTATGACGGATACAGCTCGCTATGCTGACTTAGTCTTGCCGGCCGCCAGTTCCTTAGAGTACTCGGATATCTATCAATCTTATGGCTATTATAGTCTTCAGCGTGTATCAGCGGTTATTACTCCAGTAGGGCAAGCCAAATCTAACTGGGAAGTTTTTGGTTTACTCGCACAAGCTATGGATTTTGAAGAGTCGTACTTTTATCAAACTGCGGATGAGTTAATTGATCAACTGATCGACCCTACTTCGCCCTGGTTAGAAAATGCAGATTTGGCGAAACTTCAAGAAGGTCGGCCCATTGAACTTCCGTTGCCCGAGAATTACAAAACAACATTCCATACTTTATCAGGAAAAATAGAACTATATAATCCCAACGAGGCTGAGTCTCTCTCACACTATTTTGAACCGCACGGGGATGATGCTCCTTTCTACCTGATGAGTACGCCTAGCTTATATTCCTTAAATTCTTCCTTTAACGAACGTCCCGACTTAGTGAATAAAAAGGAAGCGGCTTATCTCCTAATGAACCCTAGTGATGCAGGGAGTAAGAATCTGCAGGACGGTCAGGAAGTTATTGCTTTTAACACGCGTGGTGAGGTTCCTTTTATACTTCGTATCTCAACAAAGGTTCCTCATGGGGTAGTCGTATCTGAAGGGTTATTTTGGAACAATGGGGCATCCGGTGTACGAACCGTTAATGCTCTTACCTCACAGCGTCTAACTGATAAAGCAGCGGGTAGTACCTTTTATGATGTTAAAGTTGATGTTCGAGCCAGCTGATGAGATATTTTACCTTGACTTCTTTTGGTTTTTTGGTTAATCTTAGATTAATATAGAAATCAATTTTTCTTAGGTGCTCCAATATGGGGAGAATAGGGAAACCGGTATGATCCCGGTGCGGACCCACCACTGTAAAGACGAGTCCTCGCTAATCCACTGGCATATGCTGGGAAGGAGCGTTCAGGGCGTTTGAGTCTGAGCCAGGAGACCTGCCTAAGAAGAAAAGTCTTTCCGGGGTATTGGAAAGCGGCGGTGATGACGGCAAAGTCCCGACCACAATGATAATTGTGGCGGGACTTTATTTTTTTACAAAATAGGAGGAATTTGAATATGACGACAATTATCAATCCGAACAAAACTCATGGTCTGGCAAACCTTAAAGAGGCAACAAACCAAGAACTTGAGGCTGCCTTACAAGATTTAACGAGCGGAATCGAAGATCTCGATCAAGAATCTATCGCCGTCATGCAGCATCGCCTTGATGCTAAAATTAAGCCCCTCAGGAGTTTAGGGGTTTTAGAGGATATTGCCCAACAACTCGCTGGAATCTTGCGCACCTCACAACCGAAAATCAAGGGAAAAGCAGTTCTCCTTATGGCAGGAGATCACGGAGTTGTGGCTGAAGGAGTCAGCGCCGCCCCCCAGGAAATTACTGCTCAAATGTTCTATAGTTACTTAAGTGGCGGGGCAGGAATCAATGTTCTCGCTCGTCATGGCGGAGCTGAAGTCATCTGCACAGACGTTGGAATTGCCTCCCCTTTAGATCCCCCAGAACTTATGGTTAACCGAGTAAAAAATGGAACTGAAAATATGGCTTATGGTCCAGCAATGACCAGACAGGAAGCCCTTTGCGCTCTTCTCACTGGAGCGCAAGTTGCTGCAAAAGCGATCGACTCCGGTATTAATCTATTGGCAACAGGTGAAGTCGGAATCGGTAATACAACTCCAAGTGCCGCCTTAGTTTCGGTCTTCACCGGACATTCAGTTGAGGAAGTTACCGGATCTGGCACGGGAGTGAAGGACGATGCTTTGAAACATAAACAAGACATCATTAAACAAGCTATAGAGGTCAATAAACCCGACCCGGCCGCGCCGCTCGATACTCTCGCCAAAATCGGTGGGCTGGAAATTGCGGCATTAACCGGAGCGATCCTTGAAGCTGCTTATCAACATGTGCCGATCATCCTAGATGGTATTATCTCAACGGCCGCAGCACTTACGGCTGCTCAAATTGCCCCCCTCTCCGCATCCTATATGATCTCTTCCCATAGTTCTGAAGAATTAGGTCATCGGTTGGCGCTCAAACAACTTGACCTCGCACCCAGACTTGATTTTCATATGAGACTGGGAGAAGGAACTGGTGCCGCTCTTATGTTCCCGATGGTTGAAGCCGCTCTTAAGATCGCTGACGAAATGGCAACTTTTGAAGCGGCCGGGGTCACCACAGGAGACTTCTAATTCGAGAAATTTGTAAAAGCAGTGTGGTAAGGACAAATGAGGACAGTCTAACCGATTTTAATAAATCGGCTGGGCTGTCTTTCGGATTGACTCTGAAGAAAGTTTGAAACTATTTTAGTTTACAAAAGGAAAAATGGTGTTAATGGAGAAATAATACTTGGTAACCAGAATAAGGTTCCAGACAATATAAGGAGGGAATAACTTTGGAGAAATTTTTATTTGTGTTGAGCCGCGGGCTTGAGGATCCAACCCGAGCTACTCGGGCCTTTCAGCTTGCGAAAGTAGCCAAAGAAAAGGGACATGAAGTTAATATTTTCTTAGTTGATGATGCTGTGGCTTATGCGGTTTTGGGATTGGCGGATAATGTAAAGGCACCAACTGGGGATGCAGCTAAAACATATATTGATTATTTGATTGAGCAAAATGTTACCTTTTATATCTGTACGCCTTGTGCCAGAACCAGGCTTTACAGTGAGGACGAATATATCAAGGGCGCTAAATTATCGACCGCTATGCAACTTATTGACTTAGCAACGGAAGCAAAGGTATTTACATTCTAGATTTGGAAGACAATCCGAATCTAACATAATGAGTTTTCAAGATACATGTTAGTTAGTGAAGGCAACTGAGAGGAACCCGTTTTAGTTTGTGAGTATAATCGGGTTCCTTTTTGCATTGCCTTAAACGTGAGAGTAAAGTTGGAACATTTAACATAAATTTCACCAAATGTTCACCAAATAGGAAAGATTTAGTAGTACACTTAAGGGAATGTCAATGTCGATCAAGAAAGGAGAGAAGTACAGCCTCGGCTGTACGACTAAGTGAGACATTTTAATTATTTGACAAGAGAGGGTACGGAAGCCACCTTCTTTAAAGCTCCGGAGCCCTTCGATAAAGAAACTCCTCGAGCGGTTCTTGCCTATGCACTGGGTGCGTCCCTCTATACACCTGGAACTAGAGAAACCATAGCGCAGGATATCATCTTTAAAAAGAATAGAGGACTAGCATCAACCGTGTTTTGCCTAGAAGATTCAATCGGAGATGCTGAGGTACCCTATGCAGAGGGAAATCTTACGACCCAGGTGAAAGAGATTTATAAGGCCTCAAAAAACCAAGAGATTGGGTTAAATGATCTGCCACTTATTTTCATAAGGGTTCGCAATTCAGAACAGATACAGAGACTCATGGAAGGAATGGGCGACAGCGCAAAGATTATTACGGGTTTTATCTTTCCTAAATTTACGTCGGAAAGTTATCCATATTTTGAAATCATCAAGAGCCTTAATAACCAATCAACAGGGCCTTTTTATGGCTTGCCTATTATAGAAAGTTCTCAGGCCATTTATCGTGAATCACGTCTTCATGAATTGATGGAAACTAAGCGCCTCTTAGATACTTATCATGACTTCGTTTTAAATGTTCGAATTGGAGCGACCGACTTTTCGGGCTATTATGGAATTCGCCGAGGACCAGATGTAACTATTTATGATATTACGGTGATACGTGATTGTATTGCAGATATTATTAACGTTTTCGGTCGTGAAAACGATTACGTAATCTCTGGACCCGTATGGGAGTACTTTACCAATGGGGGGAGAGTACTTAAACCTCAATTGCGAAAGAGTCCGTTTGAGGAATTCCATATGAGTAATGGAGGTAATGGGTCAAAGATTAGAAGCCAACTCTTAAATAAGTATGTGGATGGTTTAATTCGCGAAGTGATCCTGGATAAAGAAAACGGTATTATTGGGAAGACCATTATTCATCCGAGTCATATTATTCCAGTTCAGTCGTTATATACTGTGGGTCATGAAGAATATTTGGATGCGTTAAGTATTCTTGAGAACCAAGATCAGCGTGGTGTGATTAGAAGTCAATACACGAATAAAATGAATGAAATTAAACCGCATTATTATTGGGCCCAGAAAATCTTATTAAGAGCAAAAAATTATGGAGTGTTTCATGAACAACACAACTTTATCAACCTGCTTACCGAAGACGTATAAGTATAATCTTGTAGGGCAACAGCTCACAGTAACGATAAAAAATAATCCCTTTGGTTTCGAGCCAGGGACGTTATTCTCTTTAGCCGCCAGAAAGAACAAGAAGAGAGCCTTTCTGTTTGTCAGCAACGTGCTTGGAAAACACGTACCTGTTGATCCGTTTGTCCCGCTGCTTGCGGGTATAGCGCTTGCGGTGCAATTCCTGCAGAAAATTCATGGTTGGAATCATGTCGATATCAATGACATTATCCAGGCACTTAAACACAATCGGGATACCAAGAAGGTTTATGAAACTGTATTACAAAGAGGACATATCACGCTTCCTGAAGAAACTTTATTCATAGGCTTTGCTGAAACAGCGACTGCATTGGGCCAAGCTGTTTTTAGTCTATTTGATCAGGCGCTC
>JAUZPJ010000087.1 GCA_030706025.1 Bacillota bacterium
GAAAAACGACGTCAGCTTGCATAAGCTTACAAAATCCTGCGACTGGGGCTTTTATTCGGTGTCCATTACTTTGGGTTCACTATAATCGTGGAAGAGCTTTTTAGTACCATGAACAAAAATATAAAAATAGCAATCATATTAAGGTCCTTGATATCAAGCAGGCGGCCGAAAGAAAAATTGATTTTTATAGAGAGCAGATAAAATTAAAAATCAACAAGAAGTCTTTCTTCCATAGCGATCAAGAGGTGAAGAAACAACTTGGGAAAATCCAGTCTGAGTTCAAAGACTACCAACTTGCTCTTTATCTGTATTCATTTTCTTTCTTCCTGGAAGTTATGCTTTTGGCCGAGAACTTCTTTAGTATCCTTAAGTCAGAATGTATTCATCGACACAAGCCTAAGACGATTGATCAGGCACGTTTACTTATTGATGACTACATACATTTCTACAACAACGAGCGTATTCAATTAAAGACAAAGCTGACACCGCTTGAAAAACGACGTCAGCTTGCATAAGCTTACAAAATCCTGCGACTGGGGCTTTTATTCGGTGTCCATTACTTTGGGTTCATTGCAAGGAATTGCAGTGTTTTTTAGTTTATCTTAAAAACTGCGATAAAAATAAGTAATACAGCGCTTGATAAGCATTTAATTATTTAATTGATTAATAAGCAATTAGAAGGATAATTCAACTTATCAGATCGTGAAATATGTAGCAAAAGGTATTGTCATATTGCAAAATTACAGTCATACTAGGGGTAATATACAATAAACATTTTATTAGCCTTAACTCCACTTGAACTCCTGGCTTAATTGTCGTAACGAAATGGAGTTTTGACCGTGTCTAGATTTAAAAGAAGTTATCAGCAGGATTTATTGGTTAGGTTTTCGGATTTGCCTAGCGGAGTTTCGATTGCAACGGATGTTACGTGTCGTGAAATAATTCATAACCCGACAGCGGCTCTATTTTTCAGATTGAAGGATTGGGAAGATTACCCCTATACTTCTTTATATTCGACATTGGTAAAGATATTTCATCAGGATAAATTGTTGTCACCTCAAGAAATACCCATATACCGATCTGCTGTACAAGGTGACCGAATTATAGGTGTTGAGCTTAAATTTGTTTGGCAAGATGGTATATCTAAAACAGCAATTTGGAGCTCAAGTCCTCTCAGAGACGAAACGGGTGTGATTATTGGCGCAATCGCCACATTTGAGGAAGTTACAGGGCTTGTTATTAAAACTCAGGAGCTAGATGCCCATCAAGCTCTCCTTCAAAAGATGGTCGATGAAAGAACTATGAAACTCAGGCAAGAGTTCGAGAAAAGGCAAAGTATAGAACGTGAAATTGCTAGACTTGAAAAACTAAATGTAATTGGACAACTAGCTGCTGGACTGGCCCATGAGGTTCGTAATCCCATGACGACGATAAGAGGGTTTCTGCAACTGTTCCAGAGCAAAAACGATCTACATAGTTATAACAGTTATTTTTCTCTGATGATAGAGGAGCTTGACAGAGCCAATTCCATAATTCATGAGTTTTTAACATTGAGTAAAAACAAAACAAATGTGTTTAAGCTCTTGAGTCTTAACAAATTAATAACGGGCATATTTCCTCTTATTCAAGCCGATGCGTTAAGTCAGGGTAAGAAATCAGTCTTTGAGGCGGGGAATATAACCGATCTGGAGATTGACTCTAATGAAATTATTCAGCTTATTTTAAATTTAGCGCGCAACGGGCTAGAAGCAATGCCTAAAGAAGGGTGCCTTACGATTAAGACATATATGGATGAAGAATATGTTGTTCTAGGCGTAAAAGATGAAGGAACCGGTATTAAGCCTGAGCATGTCTTAAAACTTGGAACTCCCTTTTTTACCACAAAGGAAACGGGTACAGGTCTTGGCATTCCAATATGTTATGACATAGCGGAAAGACATAATGCCGTAATAGATGTTGAAACCGGTCAAGGTGGAACAGTCTTTAAAGTTAAATTTTCCAGACCAAAGGTATCTGTGGACAACTCAGTGAACAAAGGGGCTGCCACCTTATAGAATATAATTTCTATGAAGTGGCAGCCCCTTCTTTGTATCTAGGATCAATATTTCGGATCTGGATTTATAAGGATAAGAATCCTAAACTATGAGTAATGTACTCGGGGAAGAGGGTGGATAAAAGTAAGAGAAGGGTGAGTAAAACCAAGATAAAAGTAAAAGCCCATGCAATAACGTTAAAAAGGCCTGAATTTACGTATTCCCCCATAATACTTTTTTTACTGGCGATGAGCACCATGAAGATGAGTATTGGAGGCAAAAGAATCCCATTGACCACTTGGGTGGTCAACATTATATTATATAACGACAAGTTTGGCCACAATACAATAACGGCCCCGAAAACAATGAGGACGGTATAGAGACTAAAAAAAGCGGGTGCCTCTTTATAGGATTTACTAATTCCGTGTTCAAATCCGAATGCTTCGCAGACCGCATAGGAGGTGCTTAGAGGAAGGACAAAGGCGGCTAACATTGAAGCACCAAGCAAGCCAAAGCCGAATAAGAAGCTTGCATAGTTTCCGGCTAAGGGTTTTAAGGCGAGGGCAACATCTTTTGCCGTTTCGATGGGGATATGGTTAACGTAGAGCGTTGCGGCGGTGGCTACAATGATAAAGAAGGCGATGAAACCGGTAAAGAAAGTACCGATCAGGACGTCCCAGCGCGTGTAGCGATAATCTTTAGCGGTAATTCCCTTATCGACCACGGAAGCTTGAACGTAGAATTGCCCCCAGGGTGTGATTGTTGTACCGATCACCCCAATAGCCATCATTAAGAAAGCGGGGGTTCCAGAGAAACTGGGGGTTATGGATTCTACTAGAATATGAGGCCAAGGCGGGTGGACTATTATCCCCGAGATAACATAACTAAAAAAGGTTATACAAAGAATGAGCAAAATCTTTTCCAATTTGCCATAGTCCGTCTTGATAACCAGCCACCAAATGATAAAGGCCATGATGGGAACGGAGAGATATTTGCTCACGCCGAAAATTTCAAAGCTTGTAGCAATTCCGGAGAATTCGGAAGCAGTGGTTCCTAGATTTGCAATGAGCAGGACACTCATTGCAAAAAAGGTCCATTTCACTCCGTAATTTTCACGGATTAGATCAGAGAGTCCGCGCCCTGTAACGGCACCTGTGCGAGCGGAGATCTCTTGCGCTATGGCCAATAGCACTGTGCTGATAAGCATGGTAAAGATGAGAGAATAACCATATTTGGCGCCAGCCGCAGCATAAGTTGCAATTCCCCCAGCATCGTTATCAGCAAAGGCTGTAACGATTCCGGGACCCATAATGGAAAAGAATAAGGCAAAACGTACTTTAAGGTTCATTCGTTATGCCCTCCTTTCGGTTGGTGACGGCGGGCGACTAAACTTGAGAGAATTTCCCCGCGAGGACGTTCTGGCATGAATAATTCCAGGACATCGTCAACTGTGATGATACCTAAGACTTGATCTTGATCATTAACGACTGGAACAGCCAATAAACCATATTTGTGGATAATGTCAGCTACTTTTTCATGATCTTCGTAGGGGGAGATTTTTACAATTTTCTTATGCATTAAATCTTTTAATGGAGTTTCTGGAGAGGCAATGATTAGTTCTCTTAAGGAAAGAACCCCTTCAAGGGTTTCCTGTTCATCTACTACATAAAGGTAATAAATGGTTTCCGCTTCAGGAGCTAATCGTCTTAGTTCGTTAATGGCTTGTTCAGCCGTCAGCCAGAATGGTAATCCGATATATTCTGTTGTCATTAGCGAACCAGCGGTGTCTTCTTCGTACTGCATTAATTCCCGAACATCTTCCGCATCATCCGATTCCATCAAGCTGAGTAGTTCTTCGGATTTCTCTACAGATAATTCGCTCAGAATATCAGCGGCTTCGTCAGGAGGCATTTCTTCCAAGATATCAGAAGCCCGACTCTCATCCATCTGAATAATCATTTCGACTTGGGCCTCTAGTTCCATTTCAGCTAACGCGTCGACCGCCTGTTGAGAATCGAGCGCATCGAGTAAATTCGCCCGCTGCTTATAGTCCATCGTTTCGAAAAGGTCAGCGATATCTGCTGGATGAAGTTGGCGAAGTTGTTCCTTTTCTCGTGTAAGCTGGAGAGCCGATGTCCGATTTTCTAAAGGTTTAATATATTGGCAGCCTACGAAATTATTATTAATACGGCTTAATAAAAACTCCACACCTAAGCGGCGGAATAAGCCACGAACCCCAATATCCACGGCTACTAAAACAAGGTATTGATGATCTTCGTGAGACAACCAAGATAAGGAAAGGTCATTGACGCGTACCAGTTTGGAGCCTTCTAAGTCAATGATCTGTTTATCCAACAGCCATTTACCAATAAACGTTTCATCGTCATGCAGTGGATACGTTTTCTGTGGGTCAAAATTGGTATTAAGACGCAGACCGTCTTTTTTCCAAGAAGCTACCCATTCGAAGGGGATTAAGGAAGAGACTCCTTTTGCATAACGAATGCCAGTTACATGGGGAGAAACACTGTCCCAGCGCATAGCCATGTCTAATAATTTGCCAATGCGTTTTCCCTTGGCATCCCAGATTGGTTTATTGGCCAACTGACTGAAATAAAATTCTCCTAGGACTTTTAGTTCATTCATTTATTTCCCTCCTTTGTCTGTTGGAGTCTGACGCCTAAGGGTTAAGAGACTCTTTTGAATATAAACTAAACGATGGCCGCATGTGTATAAAGGATAAGGCCCAGAATCCATAAAACCACCTCCTTTAAATTCTCCCCAAATGAGGAATATATAAGTAGGAAAAATAAAAAGACCTCTATGAAATATAGAAGGTCATAAACATAGTCGTTATGGACCTCCCTACTCGTTGAGCTTTAGCACTGCATAGCGTAGAGTTTTCTCAGCCACATTAAGTAGAACCTTATGCCGGTAATACCTGTTCTACCCAATTGGCGTCTTTCGACATTTCTGGGCAGTGGCCTATGTCTATGCAGGAGCCTCACCTAACAGAGATGAGAATTTTAATGATTACTTCATTATATGTATAGTTTAGTGAATTCGTCAACATTTTTACGGCAAATTCCATGAAAATATTCGTATTCTTAAATGTTAAGGCTTTATTTCTCTTAATTCCTTAAGGTAGCTGTACTTTGCCTTTTTCCTTGTCCTTGTGATATAATCAGAAATAGATTAAATGATATGAGACTCGAGAGGAGGGTGTTTGAATGGCGAAACACATTCAGACCATTGTGAAAGCAAATCTAGGTGCTACGGCGAAAACCGGTGGGTGCGGAAAATGCCAGACCTCTTGCCAATCTGCATGCAAGACGTCGTGCACAGTTGGTAATCAAGTGTGTGTTAAATAAGCGCTTTGGATAAACTTGAACATAGACCTCAGAACCCATCCCACATACGGGCTGGGTTCTGTTTCTATTTTAGCGAAGGTGAACAATTGAGTTAGGTTAAGCAAGAAAGAGAGGATCTAAACGTTGAAATTATTAAATTTAGAAGGGTATAGTATCAAAAAGAATGTTCATAGTTATCGGCAAGGAGATTTGTTGATTGCGCATGATGTTAATTCCGGTTCTTTGCATGTGCTGGATGAAGCTACGTTTAATGTACTAAAAGCCATGGAGGACTTACAAGAGAGCGGGGAAGACATTACTACTGAGGGAATAATTGCTGTCTTTGAAAGAATTAAAAAATCAGCTCCATTGGAAAAGGAACTCTTCGAAATTTTGGAGGAATTAGAGGAGCTCCGCCAGGAAGGGACACTGTTTGCAATGGAGTCCGAGGGTATAACACCTAACTATCCAGAAAGGCCTATCGTTAAGGCGATCTGCCTGCATGTTGCCCATGATTGTAATTTGCGCTGTGCTTATTGTTTTGCCGGGACGGGAGCCTTCGGCGGTTGTCGAACCCTTATGAGTTTTGAGACTGGAAGACGAGGCATCGATTTTGTATTGGAATCATCGGGTCATCGGGATCATTGTGAAGTGGATTTCTTTGGTGGAGAACCGTTGCTTAATTTTGGCGTCGTTAAGGATCTCGTTGCTTACGGCAGAAAGGCTGCTGCAGCTAAAGGGAAAACTATAAAATTTACAATGACAACGAATGGTGTACTGCTTACTGATAAGATTCAGGAATTTCTCGAGCAAGAGGAAATTAGTGTTGTACTGAGTTTAGATGGACGTCCGGAAGTGCATGACAGGATGCGTCCTCATGCGGATGGCAGAGGAAGTTACGCAGAAATTACTCCTCGTATTAAAAAGTTTGTATCGAAGAGGTCTAATAGTTCGCCCTACGCTGTAGGAACCTATTACTATGTTCGAGGGACATATACACATTTCAATTTAGATTTCGATCGCGATGTTTTGCACATGGCGGATTTAGGGATAAAACAAATTTCCGTGGAACCTGTCGTAGCAGGTCCGAGGGATGATTACGCCTTTAAAGACGGAGATTTGGATAAAATACGGGAGTCGTATGATCGACTTGGGGAGGAATTGATAGCTCGTCGAGGTCAAGAAAGTGATTTTAACTTTTTTCATTTTAATGTAGCGTTGGATCAGGGGCCTTGCTTGATCAAGCGACTATCTGGATGCGGAGCTGGTCACGAGTATGTAGCAATTTCTCCAGAGGGTGATCTTTATCCCTGTCATCAGTTTGTGGGGCAGGAAGCCTATAAAATGGGTTCGCTCTATGACGAAGAACCTCATAGTCTTCGGTCCGAGCTTGTTCAGGATTTCCGTTCGGCGCATGTTTTTGCAAAGTCGTCTTGTCGGGAATGTTGGGCGCGATTTGCTTGCAGCGGTGGGTGTCATGCAGCCAATGTGTCATTTACTCGAAAACTGACAGAGGTGTATACTCTAGGATGCGAGCTCCAGAAGAAACGTCTCGAAGTTGCTCTTTATGTTAAAATTCATGAGGGTTTACAAGCGATGAGTCTTTAAATCAGTTCACAGTTTTTATTAGTTCGAGAAGTTCGTAGTTAAAGTTCGCAACGAAGTAATTAGCTCCGGATTAACCGATTGGGAGGGAACTGCATTGGCTGTGGTACGTTCGGCATGTCCTTTGAACTGTCCGGATGGATGTGCTTTTTTGGTGGAGAAGACTAAAAATGGATTACGGTTGTATGGAGATCCCTTGAACTCAATTACTCAGGGGTTTATCTGTTCCAAGGGACAGGCTTTAGCAAAGCGAGTCTACTCCTCTGATCGTTTATTGTTTCCGCTGTTAAGGCAGGGGGAAGGGTGGAAACGGTTGACCTGGGATGAAGCGTATGCCCTGTTGGCCCAGCAGATTACGCAAACGTTGAGGACCGTCGGATCATGGGGAATTCTCCATCATTATGACTACGGGCATAATGGAGCCCTGCGGGAATTAGATCAGCGCTTTTTTCAAGCCCTTGGGGGTGTTACTGAGCCCAGAGGGAGTATGTGTTGGGGAGCGGGGTATAGAGCTCAAGAGATTGACTTTGGTGGAGTCTTCATGAATGCGCGGGAGGACTTAGAAGAGGCGCTGACTCTAGTACTTTGGGGGAGAGACCCTGCTGTTACGAACCTTCACTTAATGCCTCATCTTCTAAGAGCTAAGAAGCGCGGTGCCTATTTAATTGTTATTAACCCCAACCGAGTTAAAAGTGTGGATTTTGCGGATGATTTCATCCAAGTTCGTCCAGGTACGGACGCAGCTTTAGCTCTAGGATTGGGAAATATTATCTTGCAACAAGGCTGGCAAGACTCTCTATTTATCAAAGAGCATGTCCATGGTTTTGAAGCCTTTGCAGAGCGGGTTAAGGAATTTCCACCTGAAAGAGTGGCAGGAATCACCGGAGTGGAAGTATCCCAATTGACAGAGCTGGCACAAAGGGTCAGCCAAAGTCGGCCGGTATCGTTTATTCTGGGACATGGACTCCAACGCTATGTCGGTGGAGGAAATACGGTTCGGTCGATTGATGCCCTGGCAGCCATTAGCGGAAATATTGGCAGGAACGGTGCAGGGATTCATTACGCGCATCAGTATCACAGGGGTAGGTTTAACTCAGTATTGCTTGCTCCTGAAACGTATCAGTCTAGGACCTATCCTCATTCGGTATTGGCTGAAGAATTACTTAAGGCGGATCCTAAGGTTAAGTTAGCCGTTGTCACACGCTCTAACCCTTTAGTTCAACAGCCTAATTCTAATCTCTGGCGAGAGGCTTGGCGGCAGATCCCCTTTAAAGTGGTCTTAGATACAGTAATGACTGAAACGGCTCGCAATGCTGATTTAGTCTTACCGATTGCCACTGTTTTCGAAGAGGAGGAATTAATCAAAACTTCTTGGAGTCCACTGATCCATTACTCCCAGAAAGTCCTTGACCCTCAAGGAGAGGCTAAACCAGAACCGATTTTATTTACGGAGTTGGCTAAGCGGTTGGGTTTGGAAAAGGACTTTCCGTATACTCCGCAGGAGTGGATTAAGTTTGTGATTGCTCCTTTGGAAGAAACTTACGGCATAACTCTGGGCCAACTTGCAGTCGGTCCGCTTTATGCCCCCTATATTCCTAAGGTGGCTTGGGCAGAGAAGGATTTTAAAACACCCAGCGGAAGGATTGAATTGTTTTCGGAGATAGCCCAAGCAGAAATGGGGGAAGCCGTTGCAACATTCGTACCGGCAAAAACTCAAGAGAATAGCGAAGAGTATCCTTGGTACCTAATTACGCCGCATCCAGCTAAGGCGATTCATTCCCAATTCCACGAAGATGAGGGCTTTAAAGTTTTCATACATCCTTATTTAGCTAAGAAGTATAATCTAACTCCTGGAGATCAGGCTATTGTGGAAACTAACTATGGGCAACTTGTGGCGAAAGTAGTTGTCTCTGAAGATGTTCATTCTGAAACGGTTGTGATCCCCGAGGGCACAACGGCAGGTGGGTTAGGGGTTAATCAGTTAATTGTAGGAAAGCTCTCGGATGTTGGTGAAAGTACTTCGTATTATGATATGCGCTGTCAAATTCGGAAAGGGCCTCTAAAAGAAACTTAAATTTATAAGTGTTTAAATGTTTAAGGGAGATAATGATTAAAGAGATTTCCTAAGATTTAGTGATTAAGGAATGGATGGTTCGGGAACTGTATGATAAAATGGTAACTGGAATTATATGGTCAGAGGGAGGCGGGCTTTTTGAAGAAAAAGCAACAAC
>JAUZPJ010000088.1 GCA_030706025.1 Bacillota bacterium
AGTCGACGGGCCTCCGAAATTGCATTTTCCGGAAGGCGGCTTCGCAAAGGTCCCCTAGCATACGGAATAATGCAATAAGTGCAAAATTGATTGCATCCTTCCTGAATTTTAAGAAATGCCCTTGTTCTGTGTTCTTGACGGAGTTGCGGAAGCTCCTCAAATTCCTCAGCTTCCCAAATCCCGTGTACAGCGTTCTGAGGATTGCGCTCAGTTTTGACTCGGTCAATCCAATCCAGAATCTTCATTCGATCTTGGGTTCCAAGAACCAGATCAACTCCTTCAATATCAAGGACCTCTCCTGGAGCAGTCTGGGCGTAACAACCCATGACCACGACAACACTTTCTGGGTGTGCCTTAATCATACGGCGAATAACTTGACGAGATTTGCTATCTCCCGTATTTGTTACTGTACAGGTATTTACGACAACAACATCTGCGTCTTCAGAGGCCTCAACGATTTGATACTTAGCCTCACGAAACAGTTGAGCCATCGCTTCGCTTTCGGTTTGATTCACTTTACAACCCAGAGTGACAAAACAAACCGATGGATGTTCTTTAACTTGTTCGACTAGGCAAGACATTAATATTCCACCTTTTTTTCGTGGTTCGAGAACCATACCGACTTGTACGCTATCCCAAATCTCCATAATGGGCCAAAACCATTGCAAGTGTGGCTAGGGCAGCCGTCTCTGCGCGGAGAATTCTCGGTCCAAGTGTAACACTTCGTGCTCCGAGGTTTTCTTGGGCCCAGGTCACTTCCGTCTGATCGAAGCCTCCTTCAGGGCCAATAAGTATGGCAATAGGGTGTTCTATGTTCATTGTTTCAAGTACGGCTGTTAAACGCTTTGTCTTTTCCTCTTCGTAGGGAATTATCCACTGAGTATTTTCAGGCAGCTTCCCTGCAAGGTCCTTCCAAGCGGAGACCTCAAATATTTCAGGTTCCTGAACTCGGTGAGACTGTTTTGCCGCTTCCGAGGAAATTTTTTGCCAGCGAGAGACCCGATCCTGAGCCTTACTACCCTCAAGCTGCATGACAGAACGTTTTGCTCGCAACGGAATAAGGCCCCTCATGCCTAGCTCTGTCCCCTTCTGGATGACCCACTCCATTTTCTCCCCTTTAGAAAGCCCTGCCACAATATACACTTCAGTATGAGCCTCAACGTCAGGATGATCTGTACTAAGAATACGACACGTTACGCTCTTATCCTCAATCTTAAGGATAACACCGGTGTACTCCCGCCCAGTATTGTCAAACCCGACTAACAAATCTCCAGGCGAAAGACGGAGCACTCGTACAAGGTGATCACGTTCTGAATCACGTAACCAAAAGACGTCTTTGCCTAGCTCTGTGATTTTAAATCGATTCACACTTAGCCCACCTCGCTCGAAATAAAATCCATCCTCCATCTAAGACCCGTTCCACAATTTCAAATCCTGCTTCCTTTAATCCTGCTTCAACATCTTCCGCCCGATGTTCGATAATACCCGAGGCGAGAAATTCACCTTCTGGACGCAGAATACGATTTAAATCGGGGAGGAGCATTAAAATGACATCCGCAATAATATTGGCGATCACAACATCAGCCTGTCCAGTGAGAACTGTCCCTAAGTCCCCGCGCGACACTCGCACTTGGTCACTCACGCGATTGAGGTCAACGTTTTCTTGTGCAACTCTAACTGCCACAGAATCCAAATCTACAGCTTCTACCTGTGCCCCAAGTTTCGCAGCTGCGATGGCTAGAATGCCAGAGCCTGTCCCCAAGTCAAACACGGTCTGTCCAGGTTTGACGACATCTTCAAGAGCCTTCAAACACAGCGTAGTTGTGGCATGGGTCCCCGTACCAAACGCCATGCCGGGGTCAAGTTCCAAGAGAATATCCTCTGTTCCAAGATCGGTCTGCTCCCATGTAGGCTTAATCAAGAAATGCCGGCCGATCCGAATCGGCTTAAAGTAGGCCTTCCAAGCAGTTGCCCAGTCCTCCTCCTTCAGCGAAACCCCTTTGGTTTGAACAGTCCAATCTGGAAAACGTTGCTGAAGGTCATAGATGTCCAATCTAAGCTTTTCCAGTTTACTTGTTAATTCGTCATCTTCCGGAAAATAGCCTTTGATTACAGACGTTCCCGTGAGCTCTACTTCCCCAAAATCATGATAATCCCACTGGCCCGATTCTGTATAACCTCGCAAAAGTGCCGGATCTTCCACGCTGACACCCGGACATCCTAGCTGATAAAAAAGATCGGCAACAGTTTCCTCTCCTTCAGATGAAACTGTTACCGCCACTTCACGCCAATCCATTGTTTATACTCCTTTTACCCCATCGTTTAACCCATCGCATCGCGAAGGTTTTCCTTGAACTTCTCGAACAGTGACTTTTTACCCATTTGTTGATGATCAGGAGTTGCTTCCCCAAATTCACGTAAGAGTTGCTTTTGTTTATCGTTGAGTTTCGTAGGCGTTGTCAAAATAACTCGCACATGCTGATCCCCCCGGCCGCTCCCACGGCGATGGGGTACGCCATGCCCTTTAAGCCTAAAGATCGTCGATGTTTGTGTTCCCTCAGGGACTTTCATTTTAACAACACCATCCAAGGTCGGTACATCAACTTCGGCACCTAAAGCCGCTTGGACAAACGTAATTGGAATTTCACAATAAACGTCATTTCCTTCACGTTCAAAGAATTTATGCTGTTTAACCTGTAACACAATATAAAGGTCTCCAGGAGGCCCTCCTTTTGCTCCAGCTTCGCCATCTCCGCTAAGTCTTAGGTTTAAGCCGTCCTCTGAACCTTGGGGAATATTAACCTTAATGGTTTTGACCTTGCGTACTTTTCCCTTTCCATGACACGTTGAACAAGGACTAGTGACTGTGCGCCCTTCCCCTTGACACGTTGGACATGTACGGGCCGTTTGGATTTGGCCAAAAGGTGTTCGCTGCACCACTTTAACTTGCCCACTGCCCTGACATTGGGAACATGTTGTTGGATGAGTTCCGGGAGCCGCCCCAGATCCTTGGCAATCTGTACAGGTCTCATCTCGCGGAATCTGTATCTCCTTTTCAGTTCCGAAAACTGCTTCTTCAAACGTCAAGGACATGGCATAACGTAAATCTGCACCCCTTTGAGGTCCATTACGTCGTTGCCCGCCTCCTCCAAAAAACATATCAAAAATGTCGCCGAAGCCTCCAGCGTCACCAAAACCACCGGCTTGGTTAGGATCAACGCCAGCATGACCAAATTGATCATACCGTGCCTTTTTATCCGAATCGCTTAAAACATCATAAGCTTCCGAAACTTCCTTGAACTTTTCTTCCGCTCCCTTATCCCCTGGGTTTACATCAGGGTGGTATTGACGAGCCAACTTACGATACGACTTTTTTATCTCTTGTTCATTAGCTGACCGCTCAACCCCGAGCACCTCATAGTAATCGCGTTTCATGTTTTCCCTCCACAATCCTGCTTGACCATCCGTATCCGCCCTTAAAATAGACGAATTATAACGATAAAGTTCTATAGTATTATATGATCCTTCGCCAATAAGCACAAGGGAATATCCAAATTAAAGGAATTCTAATTCCTGCCATTAACACAAGAAGTCTACTCTATCTAACCCAAAAAATGCGGGCACAAAGGCTTTAGCGCCTTTGCACCCCCAAAATTTATCTCAATATATCCTAACCCAAATCATATCTGTTCAAACTGCTTTCCGTGGGTGAGTGGAGCAACATCACACCATCCCTCGTTATAACTCCGCTCGCTCTTACTTATCCTTATCGACTTCGGTGAATTCAGCATCAACCACATCGTCATCCTTCTTAGGACCTTCGGTTCCTGGTTGTGCCCCTGCATTTTGTTCTTGGGCCGCTTGTTGTTGATACATTTTTTCGATGAACGGATGGAGTACCTTAGTCAGCGCCTCTGTCTTAGCATTAATTTCCTCAATATTTTCCGAACCTGCCGCTGCCTTTAGATCTTCCAAAGCTTTCTTGACGCTCTCAATTTCAGAAGCATCGCCTTTACCTTCAAAGTCTTTCAAGGTCTTTTCTGTTTGATAAACCATGGAATCAGCTTGGTTCTTAGCATCGATCAGCTCTTTGTGTTTCTTATCTTCTTCAGCATGAGCTTCAGCATCCTGCTTCATCTTTTCGATGTCATCTTTTGAAAGCCCCGTGGAGGAAGTAATCGTTACTTTTTGTTCGTTTCCAGTAGCCGTATCTTTAGCCGACACATGGACAATACCATTAGCGTCAATATCAAACTTTACTTCAATTTGGGGAATCCCACGTGGTGCCGGAGGAATACCTGTAAGTTGGAAACGTCCAAGCGTCTTATTGTAGCTTGCCATTTCACGTTCACCTTGCAGTACATGGATATCGACTGACGTTTGGTTATCAGCAGCAGTTGAAAAGGTTTGTGATTTAGTCGTCGGAATCGTGGTATTTCGATCAATGATTCGAGTGAACACACCACCAAGGGTTTCAATACCCAGTGATAGAGGCGTAACATCCAGCAAGATCATATCTTTTACTTCTCCGCTGAGCACACCCCCTTGAATAGCTGCACCCATGGCTACCACTTCATCAGGGTTAACCCCTTTGTGTGGGTCTTTGCCGCTTAATTTTTTAACAGCTTCTTGGACCGCCGGAATACGGGTAGATCCACCCACCAAGATGACTTGATCAATTTGATTCCAAGAGAGTTTCGCGTCTTCAATTGCTTGACGTGTAGGCCCAATCGTTGATTCCACAAGATCAGCCGTAATTTCATCAAATTTAGCACGTGAAATATTCATATCTAAATGTTGAGGTCCTTCTTCTGTCATCGTGATAAATGGGAGATTGACATTTGAAGTCGTAACTCCAGAAAGCTCAATCTTTGCCTTTTCAGCAGCTTCCTTTAAACGTTGGAGAGCAACTTTGTCTTTGGAAAGATCAGCACCATGGCTCTTCTTGTATTCCGCAACCATATAGTCAATGAGACGTTGGTCAAAGTCGTCGCCGCCTAAGTGATTATTCCCACTCGTGGCTTTAACTTCTACCATACCTTGGCTTAGTTCGAGCACGGACACATCGAATGTTCCGCCCCCTAAGTCAAAGACTAATACCGTTTGGTCTTTTTCTTTGTCGAGACCGTAAGCAAGCGCAGCCGCTGTAGGCTCGTTGATAATTCTCAGAACTTCGAGACCTGCAATCGCTCCAGCATCTTTTGTTGCTTGACGTTGTGCATCTGTGAAGTAGGCTGGTACAGTAATAACCGCTTTGGTAACCGGTTGGCCAATATACGCTTCAGCATCTGTTTTGAGTTTTTGGAGAACCATCGCAGAGATTTCTTGAGGACTGTACGTCTTGTCGTCAATTTTTTCTTTGTAGTCTGAACCCATATGACGTTTAATGGAACTTACCGTTTTATCGGGGTTAGAAACCGATTGACGCTTGGCAACCTGTCCAACTAACCTCTCCCCAGTTTTCGAAAAACCAACGACAGATGGAGTGGTGCGGTTTCCTTCTGCATTAGGGATAACAACCGCTTCCCCGCCTTCCATAACAGATACGCAAGAATTTGTAGTACCTAAGTCAATACCAATAATTTTACTCATTATAATCTTCCTCCTTAAATAACAATTAGCTCGATACTTTAACCATACTTGGACGCAAAACTTTATCTTTGAGATAATATCCCTTTTGTAGTTCTTCTACGACCGTATTCTCGGGATGTTCGTCTGACTCTACCCGAAGCACTGCATCATGTAGGTTCGGATCAAAGGGCTGACCAACGACTTCCATCGCCTTTAAACCCTCCTTGCCCAGAGCAGTCTGTAATTGCCGGAGGATCATCTCTACCCCTTGAGAAAAAGACGAAAAATCCGAATTCACTTGGGCCGCACTAGTTGCCCGTTCAAAATTATCTAAAACGGGAAGCAACTCTCCCACAAGACGTTCCGATGCGTATTTAATGATTTCTGTTTTTTCCTTAATCGTCCGTTTTCGATAATTATCGAATTCAGCCTGTAAACGCTGCAGATGGTCATAATTCTCATCTGCTTTAGCTTTAGCCTGAACAAGTTCCGCTTCTAATGTCATAATTTTCTCAACTGGGGTCATTTCCTTATTATCCAAGTTTTCATCTTCAAGATTTTCTGACTCTGTACGGACATTTTCTGTTTCCTGACGATAATCCTCGTTCGTTCCTGTCTTTTGGCCATTGAGAGTTTCTTCTCCCATTTCCGCCATTCATAATCACCTCTCGTACCTCAGTAAATTTAAAATATATATTGAATGAACCTAAAAGGCTCAGTCACCGCGTCACCGTCTACGCCGCGTCAAGACTTCCGTCAAACTTCGCGTCATAAAATCAACGATTGCTATGGCTTTAGCATAATCCATGCGCGTCGGACCGAGAACGCCCACAGCACCGATTGTTATCCCATTGACCTTATAATTCGCTGAGATCACACTGCAATCCTGAAATTCCTTCAATGTATTTTCTCCACCGATCGTGACATTTAATCCCTCTTGATTAGGATGCAGCAGTTTTTTCAGGGGTTCATTTTCTTCAAAAACCTTAAATAACGTCTTAACTTTACTCAAATCCTTAAATTCAGGTTGATTGAGTATATTGAGAGTCCCGCCGAGATAAACGCGATCTTCTTCCTCACTATCATCCAAAATCGTGCTAAGCATATCCAAGGTATTATCGATTAAATGCCGTTGTCGGGAAAGTTCACTATAGATTTCATGAAGTAAGCTGCGCTTAACATGATCTAAAGAATATCCTCGCATTTTTTGGTTAAAAACCCCGGCCACTTTTTGAAGTTCCTCAGCTGTAATATTCTCCCCAACATCAACAATATGGTTTTCAACGACACCATTTTCCTTTACGATGACCATAATAACCTGGCCAGGTTGGTACGGTAGGAAATGCATTTTCCCAAACGCACTTTTCGCTTTATGAGGCCCAAGTACAATACTTGTCAAATTTGTAAGTTCTGATAATAATTTACTAGTATGAGAAATAACTTCTTGTATTTGCTGAATTCTTTTCGTGCTTTCACGTTCAATAATTTCTTTTTCTTCATCATTCAGAACTTGAGGATCCATGAGGCAATCTACAAAATAACGGTAGCCAGCATCCGAAGGAATTCGCCCTGCCGAAGTATGCGGCTGTTCAATGTATCCCAAATCCTCCAAATCAGCCATTTCATTGCGAATCGTTGCAGGAGATACCCCAAGATCAAATTTTCGAGCAATTGTTCGTGAACCAATCGGTTCAGCGGTAGCAATATAATCCTGAACAATCGCCCGAAGTATTTTACGTTTGCGTTCATCCATTTGCATACTTGCTTTCCGCCTTTCCTCTGTGTCCTCTATGCTTACGATTATTGAACATAATCGCCTGTACTTCGGTTTTTTGTTTGTTAGCACTCTCCTTCAATGAGTGCTAACACTTGATGTCTTCACATTACCACTCAACTTTTGCTTTGTCAAGAATCCTTCGGATAAAATTCGTGATGATTTTGATGTCCATCTCTAAACAAACTCTTGTAAGATAGTATTCGCAATAAACGAATAGTTTGGATTTAGTTGAAGATATTCACCCTCAATGACAAGAACACCCCGATGATAATAGCGTTCCAAAACGTCTTTATAAATATCCCTTACATCTCTGCCAAAATCCCTTTTAAAGGAATTAAGATTCACGCCTTCCTCAAGCCGCAAGCCTAAAATAATGCGTTCAGCCATACACTCTCGCAATGATAAGGCTTCTGGCCCCGCTTCCTCAAAGGGATCTTGTCCGCTTTGCAGATGATCATGATACACTCTTGCATCCTCAATATTTTTCCAGCGAACTCGTTTGATGCAAGACACCCCACCTGGACCCAACCCCAAATAGTCCTCTCCACGCCAGTAGCCCAAATTATGCTGACACTCAAAGCCCGGCCGTGCAAAATTCGAAGTTTCGTAATGCCCATACCCAGCTTGTTTCAATCGTTCGACAGCCCAATCATGCATCTCAGCCTGTAAATCATCATCAGGAAGTAAACGATTATTCATCTTATCACTAGTCTTTCCCCCATATCGCTCATAGAGCGGGGTGCCTTCTTCCAGCATTAATCCATAAAGGGAGAGATGTTCAGGCGAATAAGATAAGGCTTCCTCTAAAGACGCCTGCCAGGCCTCCATATCTTGGGCGGGAAGTCCAAACATCAAATCTAGATTTATGTTCTTAAATCCGGCCGCTCTTAATCTTCCAATAGCTTCTCGGGCTTGACTAGCTGTATGTCTACGTCCCACTGCCTTTAACAATCGGTCATCGAAGGCCTGAACCCCTAAGGAAAATCGGTTAATGCCGCATCGTTCCAAAATAGCTAACTTTGATTCCGTGATGGTTCCAGGATTCCCTTCTACGGTGCTCTCAGCCCCAAGGTTTAGGCGAAAATATCGCTGAATCATTTCCAACAAGCGTTCTAAATCGCGATCTCCTAATACAGTGGGTGTCCCACCCCCAATAAAAAGAGAAGACACCCCTTGAGGGGCATCTTTTTGCCGCTTTGCCATTTCTATTTCTAAGCCTTCTAAATACAACGATGAAAGATCCAGAGAGCTTCTGAACGGCAAAGAATAGAAAGCACAATAATCACATTTCTGAATGCAAAACGGAACGTGTACGTATAAGGAAGGCATATGCACTCTCACTTCCCTAATCCTCAATTTGTAATACTGCCATAAAAGCATCTTGGGGAATTTCCACGTTACCCACTTGCTTCATGCGCTTTTTCCCCGCTTTTTGCTTCTCCAAAAGTTTGCGTTTTCTAGAAATATCTCCGCCATAACATTTGGATAAGACGTCTTTCCGCATAGCCCGAACGGTCTCACGAGATATAACCTTATTCCCAATCACAGCCTGAATTGGGATTTCAAACATTTGCCGCGGGATGATTCCTTGAAGTTTTTCTACCAGTTTTTTACCTCGGGTATATGATTTTGCACGATGCACAATGAACGAAAGCGCATCCACCAATTCCCCATTTAATAGCACATCGATCTTGACCAAATCTGTTTCTTTATAGCCCGAAAGTTCATAATCCAAAGAGGCATACCC
>JAUZPJ010000089.1 GCA_030706025.1 Bacillota bacterium
GCTGAAAAATCGGGTGAACGTTCTGCTAATCGGAGCAGATCAGCGTCCCGAGGAGAAAAAGTTTAATACTGACTCTTTGATATTAGCCATGGTTGACCCGGATACACGAAGGATCAGCCTGCTTTCCATTCCCAGGGATACACGGATTTCTCTACCTGGGCATGGCTATATGAAAATTAATGCTGTTGCTGCTTTGACGGATTTTCCCACATTGCTAGAAAGCGTGCAGAAACTAACGGGTGAACCGATCGCAGGATATGTGCAGACCAACTTTCAAGGATTTAAGAAAAGCATTGATACCTTAGGCGGTATAACGGTCGATGTTGAGAAGGATATGTACTATGAGACCGGTGATATTGAGGATGGATATATTAATCTGCACAAAGGTGTACAACGCTTGGATGGATCTAAAGCTCTGCAGTATGCTCGTTTTCGTCATGACGCCTTAGCCGATATTTCTCGAACGGCAAGGCAACAGGTCGTACTAAAAGCGGTTGCCAAGGAGATGTTTAAGTTGAGCACTCTGCCAAAGCTTCCTTTTCTCATTTCTGAGTTAATGCAGGCAGTGCACACGAATTTATCGGCTAAGGACATTTTGAGGTTAACGAAAGTTGCTGTTGGGTTCGACAGTTCGAATGTAGTTTCTCAGACTCTGCCGGGAACATTTTTTGAACAAGATGGGGTAAGTTACTGGAAAGTTGATTCAATCGAAGTAAAGAAAGTAATAAGAAACTTATTACAGGGGAAGACGACGGATAAGGTGATTGACCAAGATAAAGTTGATTTGTTAAAACCGGTTGCTCCGACACCCAGCAAGCCCTTGCCAAAGGTTCCAGGCAATAGTCAAGATCCAAATGGGACAAGATCTTCAGGATATCAAGCCATTAAAGTGTAGGAATGCTTTTGAAGTTCGGCTTTGGACCATATATGTGGCTCGATATGCTTTAATAGACTTTAATAGGACTTTAGGCCTATAGGGTTCGAGATATTTTGTTGATATTATTGAAGAAAGTGAGGAATTTATTGAAGCGGGGCGATAGAGTGCCAGAAAAAGTAGTCGAGGGCCCTTCCTTGGAAGATATTCAACAAGAATGGGCGATTAAGCTCAAGCTTTTACCGGAAGATCTTACACTCGAAGTCCTAAAAAGGCCTAACTTCTTTTCTAGTCAGTGGAAAGTTCGGCTAATATGGAACGATCATGAACTTCAAACCCCAGTTCAGACCTCTAGTCAAGCCAGCTGGGATGGAACCAAGTATGTTTTGACCCTAGGAGAAGGGGTTAAAAGGATTATCCCTTTTAATCAAGTCGGTGAAATTTGGGTTAATGGTTCACTAGAGGAAAAGCCGTTTTCCCCAAACTTAGAAGATCAGGTGGAATTCTACCCTAAGACTAAGACAGGTCATTTGACATGGGATTTAATTGTCCGTTTCCAGGGGTTGTCTGTTGTCGCGAAGGTCAGACATGAACCTTCGGGACATTTTATCCTTCCTCGAGATCTTCCTGCAGGGGAAGAGGTTGATCTAGCACAGTGTGCTTCTTGGGTGGCTATACCAGGTCAAGGAGAATTCTGGGATGAAGGAAGGTTGAATGCTGACCTAGAGCAATTGAAGATTGTCCATGGACAGCGTGATGGGATTTGGTCGGAGATTTTGGCTGTACAAGGCGTCGGCGAGGTTTCAATTGCGGAAGCAACCCTTCCGGTGCCGTGCCAACATGCTCAATTAGAAGATTTTGTGGGAGTCCTACAAGTGGTTCCTGAAAATTCGGAGGAATCTGTGGACTTTTTTGCCTCAAAAGTTCCATTGGTTAAGGAAGGGGCTGTCCTCGCCCGAAAAATTCCGGGTAAGGCAGGGGTTCCTGGAATGGATGTGCATGGTAAGGTTCTTCCCGCTGCTTCCTTTAAGGACTTTAACTTTCGTTTAAAGAAAAATGTCCGTCTTTCAAATGATGGACTTGAAGTTATCGCTGAATGTGACGGACAGCCTATACGTTTGGATGAGAAGGCGTATATGGTTGAGAATGTTTATGTCCTTCATAATGACGTTGATCTGACTACCGGGAGTATCGAGTTTCCAGGAGATGTATTTATTGATGGTAATGTCCAAGATGGTCTACACATCATTGCCGGGGGAAAGATTGAAATTAGAGGATCTGTTTCTCATGCGGAAGTAAGAGCGGAAAAGGGAGCTAAGATTCAGCAAAATCTTATAGGTGGCAAGGTCGTTGTAGGAGAGAAATTTGTGGTTCGATCCCAACTCTTGCGCAATGTGTCTGAGTTGCGGGATCAACTGTGCCTTTGTCTGCGTCAGACTGTGGAGTTGATTGAATCAGCGGGAGATAGTAACTTGAAACCGGGTCAGTTTTTGAAACTTGTTATGGAAAAACGGTTTTCTCAACTTCCCAAATTTACGAGTAACGTGAAAAATTTCGTTTTAGATCATAAAAATGATGAGATGGTAACAGAAGGTCTCATTGTTTCGCTAAGAACCGCAAACCATTTTTTAGAAGGTTTAGGACCGTTGGAACCTCAATCCTTGCCTTTTTTGCAGAAGGTTACCCAAGCTCTAGGAAAATTTGTTGAGACTATGTCACTCGAGATTCCTGAGAAACTAAATTTTGTCGTCAGTTATGTACAGGGGGCAACGATTAAATGCGGGGGATCTTTGGAGTGTCGGAAGGGGATTTATAACTCCGATATTCAGGTAGAAGGAGACCTTAAAATCGAGAGTGTATGCAGGGGAGGAAAGATTTTTACTGAGGGGAATGTCTATATTCGTGAACTCGGGGGTTCAGAGGTCAGTTCAACTTTTGTACAAATTAGTTCAAGTAGTCGTTTAACCGTCGCTTATTGCCATCCCAATGTCATTATCGCGGTGGGGAAAGAAATTATTCGTATTGAAGAGGCCTATCGGAATTTAGTGATTTATCGGGAAAAGGGCCGAGTAGAAGTCGAAAAGATTCGGGCAAATCCTTTATAATGCACTCATAATATACCTGCCTATCCGGCAGGCTTTTTTTGACAATAATCATGTTTATAGCTACACTGAAGAAAATAAGTCTTCCATACAAAAAGGTCGTTGAAAGAACCTTAGATGTGGAAGGAAAAGAGATGAATGAGAGTATGAAAGTAATGATTGAACTAGAGGAGGCAAAAGAGTTAGTTATTACCCGTATACTACCGGTTGATACAGAGTCCGTTTCGCTTTCAGAGGCATACGGCCGAGTATTAGCTCAAGATATAAGGTCACCTATGGCCATGCCGCCGTTTGCGCGTTCACCGCTTGATGGGTTTGCCTATCGTGCAGAGATGTATGATTCTCAACCGCTGTTGCTGAACATAGTGGGGGAAATACCTGCAGGAACATTATTAGAACGAGACATTGTTATCGGAGAGGCGGCCAAGATTTTTACAGGTGCGCCCATTCCTCCCGGTGCCAACTGTGTCGTTCGAATTGAAGACACTGAGCTTGTTGGTGGTACAGTACGGATTTTGCGACCAGTGTCACCCGGTTCTAATATTATCGCCAGAGGGGAGGAAATTAAGGAGGGTGATCTTCTTCTTAGGCAGGGTTTCCATTTGACCCCACCGGCGATCGGGCTTTTAGCGGCGGTCGGTGTAGTCCAAGTAAAGGTATACCGACGTCCGCGGGTGGGGTTATTCTCCACCGGGACGGAACTCGTGGATGTAGGACAACCTTTACATCCTTCTAAAATCTATAATAGCAATAGTTATACGCTGCGAGGAATGCTTCAGGAAGCTGGCTGTGAAGTTCTAGCGATTCCTATTGTTGCCGATCATATTGACAAAACGCTGGAGGCCTTGGAAAGAGTTGCGGAGGCTGATGTCGTTATTGCGACGGGCGGTGCTTCTGTGGGTGATTATGATGTTATGCGCCACGCGCTCACCCAGTTTGGCTGTGAAATGTTATTCTGGAAATTAAACCTTAAACCTGGAACTCCGGCCTCAGTGGGGCAAAAAGGAAAGCAGTTTTTTTTCTCCCTTTCAGGAAACCCTGCGGCGGCCATGGTTACGTTCGAACTCTTGGTTCGGCCGGCACTCCGTAAGTTAGCGGGACGTTCTATGGTGGAAGAGGCGAGATTCCTAGTTAAAATGGCTGAAGGTTTTGATAAGTCGGGGAAACAACGGCGCTTTTTGCGTGCTCAGGCAGTGTTCAAAGATGGGGAAATTTGGGCAAATCCCGCTCCTTCTCAGGGATCGGGAATTCTTCGTTCTATGATTGGCAGTCATCTTCTGGTGGATGTACCCGCAAATCACGGGTCGGTAAAACCGGGAGAACTTCTAATGGCAAGTTGGATAGCAGACTGGGAAAGTTAAGGGAGACTAAGATGAACGGAAACGATGAACGGCCTCAAATTCCCGTTATTTCGATTGTGGGCAGTAAATCAAATTCTGGAAAGACGACACTTTTGGAAAAAATTATTCGTGAAGCAAAACGCCGCCACTGGAGGGTGGCAACTCTAAAACATGATGTCCATGGATTCGAGATGGATCAGCCGGGCAAAGACACCTGGCGTCACGCCCAAGCGGGTGCGGATGTTGTTGCCATTAGTTCACCTCAAAGGATAGCCGTCTTAGAGAAGGTGGCCGATGATCAGCCCCTTGATGAGGTCCTAAAGCGAATTCAGGGGGTCGATGTGATTTTTACTGAGGGATACAAACATGGCAACAAACCCAAGATTGAAGTATATCGTTCAGCAGTTCATCAAGAACTTTTCTCTAAACCGGAAGAACTCTTGGCTATTGCAAGCGATATCTCATTTGATAACGGGATACCTTGCTTTGGGTTGGATGATGCCTCAGGAATTTGTGATTTAATAGAGGAAACCTATGGAGTGAAAGGAAGCCCCTGATATAGCTGAGGATACTTGAGGAAGTATTTTTAAGGAAGAACTTTCTTTAGGAGCCGTATAGCCCAGGGTAAGAGGGGAAAGGCCACTAAGGAAGACAGTAGATTAAAGAGGGTATGAGCATTGGCAACCTGTCTTGATAGGCTTCCTCCCATAAGGGTAAGTCCTGTAGCTAGGGGGCTAACAAAGGGTAAGAAGATTAGGACCCCAAATACGTTTAGTAAGACATGGAATAAGGCGACTCTTTGGGCGGCCCGGGAGGAGGCCATAGCTGCCAATACGGCAGTAAAACAGGTCCCGATGTTCGCTCCAAAGATGAAGGCCAGCGCGGTAGGGAGGGTTAACCATCCGTCTTCCGTAAGGAGCATGACAATTCCTGTGGTAGCGCTGGAAGAGTGAAGCAGAGCAGATAGCAATGTCCCGGCGATGACTCCTTGGAGATGATTGTCTCCCAGTTGCCGGAGAAAGTCTTGTATAGCTGGAAGATCAGCGAGCGGGGCCATGCCCGCTTTTAATAAACTTAGTGAAAAGAAGAGCATGCCGAGGCTAAAGAAAGAGAGGGAAAGAAACCTCAGTCGATTTGGTATAAAGAGATACCCTAGGGAGCCGAGAAGCATAAGATAAGGGGTTACCTGATCTAAGGGAAAAGCTAGAAGTTGTGTGGTCAACGTTGTCCCAATGTTACTCCCTAAAATGAGTGCCAGGGCATTTCCAAATGGCAGCAGCTCGGCATCAACGAACGATACCGCCATGACAGTCAGGGCAGTACTCGATTGGAGAAGGGCAGTTGCTATTGACCCACTTAAAAATCCCCGCAAGGGTGTCTCGGTCATCCAAAGGAGAATTTGTTGGAGGCGAAGACCGGCAAATGATTGTAGACCATGGCGCAGCATTCGCATGCCCCATAGAAGGAGACCAAGACCGAAGACAAGGCTAATTAAAAACATTGCGTTCACCTTCTTTCCGGGAGGGAGGAAGTTTCTTAGCACGTTCGCACTCGCTGCATTTGCTATTCGCTTGACGATAGGGCTAAAACGCGGAACCTCCGGGTATTACTGCATGTGAACCTTCGCGTTTCTTCACGCCCTATCGTCTGCGCTCATTGACGCAAATTCCGCTGAAGTGACTCACTAAGCTAAGAAACTTCCTCTGGTTTTGGGTCAACGGGTGGGGGCGGTCTAGGGGTGGGGGAGACGGGCTGGAGCAGGCGTTGTTTACGTCTTAGACGCAAAGGCACTGTGCAAGTGCAAGTCGTGCAAGTTTGGGGACGGTTCTTGACTTGCATGAGGGCGTTTAAATCGTTTTCCATTCATCAGAATACATAGTGCTACTTATATAAAAAAAGAACACTAATGTTTTAGTTTTCTGAAAAAAATATTTTTAGGGTAAAAGCGACTTGGTTGGTGCTGGCATAAATTAGCCTAAGGGGTGATTGTATGCTAGTTCGTCAAGGGGATGTTCGTGATTGGCCATTTATGTATGCCCTTGGAAAGGTTGGTGTTCCGGATAGCGTTTCACCATGGCGTAAACAGCCTATGGAAGAAACCCTAAAATACAGGGATGGGATTCTCAAAGGCTTTTGGACTTGGATCCAGCAGTCTGGGTCTATTGTCTTTATTGCGGAGGCACCTGTAGAGGAAGAATCTGGTTTGGAACGTGAAAAGCGGCAACCGATTGGTTATTTGGTTCTTCATCCTTCAATGAGGGAAGAGTTAACAGGTGTCATTCAAGGATGGGTTATGGATTTAGCAGTCCTTCCCGAGTGGAGACGCAGTGGGGCTGGTCAGATATTGCTTAAGGCTGCGGAGGACTATTGTCGTGAGCAAAAAGTTCCATATCTTGGTCTTGCAGTAAGCAGTCATAATGTTAGTGCACTTCGTCTTTATGAGAAGTTTGGGTTTGCAGAGGAACGAAAGTTAATGGTAAAACCATTAGAGTAAAAACAGTCATAAAAAAGCTTGCGACGATTATTTCGTCGCAAGTAAGTAAAAGAGAGGAGTGGGGATTGAAAAAAAGTGATGAGCTATTAGACTATTTAGATTGTGTCCCATGGCTTACTTATTTATACAGCTGCGGGACATATTTTTTCGCCCAATATTCCGTTGCGTAAAACTTAGTTTAAAGGAGATTTGGGGATTTTAAACGACGTGTTAGGTTTATTCTCTCCGTGGTATAATAGCAATATTGCTAAATTGAGATAGATTTTAGGCCTATGGTACATGACGGTTGGGAGGGTTATTGTGGAACAAAAAGAACTCCGGGCGTTCGTACGCCTTGTATTGGCAGAGGCTCATGATTATGATGGCTACATTGTTGTAAGAGCTCAAACCCATCGAGAATGGGGTATGCGTTTAAGTAACGGAAAATTCCAACGGGTGTCATCGGGTGGGGACAGTGGCTTAGGTGTTCAGGCTTTTACAAAAGATGGGGCATCGGGGTTTGCCACTTCAGATATCTTAGAAGAAGGAATCGGGCGTAAACTGGTTGAGAAGGCTATACGGTTAGCCAGCAGAAATGAAGGAATTGGGACGGAGCGAAATCGTAGGATTTGGGAGGCTCCGCTAGTTCAAGTGGAGGGCGTAAATCCTGCCCAAAAGGGTTTCGAGGAGATTCCCTTGGTCGATCTAGAAGAAATGGTGATGACCCTGCACAACAGTCTGCGAGGTGTTTATCCGGAAGGGGCCTGGCAGACGAGTTATCGACAAGTTGAAGAGGTTTGGTGTATTGGACGCACAGATGGGACATTGGTGTCATTTGTTGTTCCGAGAGCAGTATTGATGCATCAAGGTACAGTTCGAGATCAGGGCAGGGCCCAAAGCACTTTGGTTCACCGAAGTGGGATTGATGCCACCGTGCTAATTGAAGAATTAGCGGATCATACCTTGGAGAGAAAGGCAGTGGACCGGGCAGAATTTGCGAAGGCTGTGTGTGGGGCCCCCCAGTTGCCCAGCGGTCATTACCCACTTATTATTGATTACGGACTAGCGAAGGGGTTGGCGCATGAAGCCTTTGGACACGCGGTTGAGTCTGACCATATGAATGAATCCGTACTGGGAGAAAAAGGTAAACTGCGTAAAGGTCTGCGAGTGGCTAGGCCGGGTGTCACTATTGTTGATGGGCCGCTCGTCGGCGATTGGGCTTATCAACCATATTCGGCCAACGGCCTTCCTAGAGAAACGGTCACGATTGTACGGGATGGGATATTGGAAGCGGGTTTGGGAGATATTTTTTCGGCGGAGGAAGCAGGAATGCCTGTAACCGGAGCTGGACGCTCGGAAGGTTATGGTAATATACCGTTGCCGCGAATGAGCAATATTCGTTTAATTGTTGATCGTATGCTTCCTTTAACGCCTGCGGAGCATCTGATGGATGAAGTAAAAGCTGTGCGAAATGCCCTTTTAGAGCACGGTGAGTTACTTGAGGGTGAAAAAAATCTGCTTCTTCTGGGGTATCGCGGTGGCCAAGTTAATCCTAAAACTGGAGATTTTGTCTTTCAATGTGACGGGATTATTGATGCTTCCGATCCAAATCTGCCTATTTATCAACCCTCTATTTTCAGCGGTAAGATTCTTTCCGCCTTGGAAGCGATCCGTGGAGGACTCGGAGAGGGGTGTTACGATGCTATAGGAACATGCGGAAAAGGTGGACAATCCGTGGCCTCTAGTGGTGGAAGCCATCGTTACTTACTTATGGACTCAGATCAACAAGTCAGTTTGGGAGGGGAACGTGGATGAAACTTGTCGCACAATTAGAGGATCTTCTCTATCGGTCTCAGCATGCCCCCCAAAAGGAGGAACTTGCGTTATCTGCCTGGCGTATATTAGTGCACGAATCAGAGGTAGTTTCTTTAGGCATAAAAGATAATAGGCCTGGGGGTGTCTATACCCCACCAAGTTATCGACAGGGGGAAAGTGGTGAGGTTTTTCTCGTCTGGGCTGATGGGACATGCAGTCAGTCCATAGTTCAGTTGCCAAGTAACAACGATTCAGGGTATTGGCAGCGTGAATTAGAACAATGGAGGCATGCTTCTTATGAAGATCCCGATGGAGCTCGTATTCCCTCTCCGGAATCATTGCCGATTGTAGCTGTTGAGGATCAGGCTATAAGAGAAATTATCGAGGGAGATGATAAGCTTTTATTTGATCAAGTAAAACGTTGGTTGACGGATAAACCC
>JAUZPJ010000009.1 GCA_030706025.1 Bacillota bacterium
AAGATTTTTGATTTACTCAAGACTAAACCTTGGTTAAGCACTAAGTATTTGAGCAACTCATACTCTGTCGTTGACAATTCTAACACGCGCTGCTGGTATTGGATCTCCTTGCGTCTGTCATCAATTCTAAATCCCCCGATGACCACTTCTCCCATAAGGTTGGGAAATTGATTGCGAATTCTAGCATGAATACGTGCCAGCAACTCCTCGAAGCTAAATGGCTTCATCACGTAATCGTCCGCTCCTAAAGTCAGCCCTTTGACTCGGTCCTCCACTTCGTCCTTAGCTGTAAGCATAATGATGGCTACATTCTCTGTTTTTTTAAGCATGCGGCAAACTTCAAACCCATCCATACCGGGCATCATGACATCCAGAATAATGATATGAGGCTGGAATTGTTTCGCTAGGGTAACCCCTGTCATCCCATCTTGAGCCGTTTGTACCTCAAATCCTTCATTTTGAAGACCCATCTCTAAGAATTGCAAAATATTCGGTTCATCATCGATACATAGAATTTTGATTCCCTTTAAATTATCCATGATATAGCCTCCTAGTTAATCTACAAAATTTCATTAGGATTCTTTCTATATTATCATATAGCGAGCTGAATTAACCCTGAAAGAATACTGAAAGAAAGCTGAATCGGGCTAAGATTAACACTTCCTTTGTTATAAAGTCAATTATATACCACCCTAACACAATTCTTACTGGCAAAACAAAAATAGAGCCCTTATAGGCTCTATTTATAACTTCATTATGGTGGGCGAGGGGGGACTTGAACCCCCACATACTCACGTATATCGGATTTTGAGACCGACGCGTCTGCCATTCCGCCACTCGCCCAGTATTCTGTTGCCTCATTTATTAATGACGACTTAGATATAATACCACTAACCCAAGGAATTAGTCAAGCCTTTTTTCGAAGTTATCCAAGGACTTTTGAGAAATTTCTTTGTAAACTCCAATTGAGCGTAACTTTTGATGGCGCTTTTCCCGCAATACGTCTGGGGTCTCTGACATTAGACTCGTAAGATGCTTAGATATAACAAGCGACAATTGCCCCGCAGTATGATCTGTATCCTTATGCGCCCCGCCTTGAGGTTCGTGAACTATTTCGTCCACGACACCAAGTCTTTGTAAATCCTGAGCAGTAAATTGTAAAGCAGCGGCTGCTTCTTTCGCCTTGGCCGAATCCTTCCAAAGAATAGAGGCACAGCTTTCCGGAGCAATAACTGAGTAAAAGGAATTTTCAAGCATTAAGACCACATTACCTACACCTAATGCGAGCGCACCTCCACTTCCTCCTTCTCCGATCACTGTACTAATCACCGGGACATGGTAGCAAGACATCGCTTGTAGACAGCGTGCTATAGCCTCACCCTGTCCTCGTTCCTCGGCAGCAAGGTCACAGGCTGCCCCAGGAGTATCTATAAACGTCAGGATCGGGCGTCCAAATTTTTCGGCTTGATCCATCAACCTTAAAGCCTTATGATATCCTTCAGGATGGGGCATACCGAAGTTACGTTTGATATTCTCCTTCGTATCCCTTCCTTTGACCTGGGCGACAACCGTCACAGCAGTTCCTCGAAAAAGTGCAATCCCACCAACGACTGAGCGATCATCCGCAAAAAGCCGATCCCCTTTAAGTTCTATGAAGTCCTCAAATAATAACGGAGCATAGTCATAAAAATTAGGCCGCTCCGGATGCCGCGCAATCTGAACCTTTTGCCATGGTTCAAGATTTCCGTAAATTTCTTGCTTCAAAAGGACTACCTTTTTTTCAAGAGTTGCAATTTCCTGACTAAGGTCAATTTCCTTTTCGGCAGAGAATTTTTGGAGTTCTGAGATCTTCTGAATAAGTTCTACGATCGGTTTTTCAAAATCAAACAGTTGCACCATACTGAGCCCCTTCCTGATGGTATCGCAACAAACGGCCTAAGACAGATCTCATCTGAGTACGTCCCACAATAAGATCAATCAAGCCATGTTCTTGGTTAAACTCAGCCGTCTGTGCACCTACAGGAAGTTCTTGTCTCATTGTTTGCTTGATGACACGCGGCCCTGTAAATCCAATTAAGGCATTGGGTTCGGCAATTAATATGTCCCCGAGGGATGCATAACTAGCGGTCACACCCCCGAACGTGGGGTCTGTAAGTACCGAAATATACAGCAAGTGATTCTCGGCCAGTCTTCCCAAAGCAGCACTCGTTTTTGCCATCTGGTAAAGCGAAAGAATTCCTTCCTGCATCCGAGCTCCCCCTGAAGTCGAAATAATGATCACCGGCAAACGTAACTCAATCGCCCGTTCAATGGCCCGGGTAATTTTTTCCCCTACGACAGAACCCATACTGCCCATCATGAAATTTCCTTCATTAATGGCCAGCACAACTGGGTTCCCCTCAATCTTAGCATGTCCTGTGAGGACGCCTTCTGAAATGCCCGATTTCTCCTGTGCCTCTAGAAGCTTCCCCCCATAGCCAGGAAACTCCAAAGGGTCAAGGGTTAAGATGTCGTTATCCCATTCCTCGAAACTGTTTTCATCGACTAACAATTCCAGCCGTTCGCGAGCTGAAATTCGGAAATGATGTTCGCAGGCCGTACACACTCGAGCATTTTCTTCAAGGTCCTTGTTAAAGAGAACTTCCCCACACTTTGGACATTTGACCCAAAGACCGTCAGGAAGTTCTTTCTTGCTAATATTCAACGGTTCCTTTGGAGAAATATCCGCTGGTGTACGTTTCTGTGTCGAGGTGGAAGGAATAGTGACATATTTTGTTTTACGGAATATATCTTTGAACATAATTAGCTCCCCATGGCGCCCGTGATAATTTCATGCGCTTCTTCTGCTTCAGATTCAGGTACAAGAATTTCAACTGAAGCATGTTCAGCAAGATGAGCAGACCCAATCGGGCGAAGTTGAACAAGCATTCCTTCCTCTGTAAGGATTGCCTTATACTTTTCTGCTATCAATTTATTGGGTGCAATATAAATGACTGTCCACATTCTGTAAAAGCCCCCTTATTAATTCGTATTATGATACCATAGCCCTTCAGATTGTGCAACTTATCATGTTAATGCTAATCCTCATCACTTAATTCCGTACGAGAATTAGAATATTTAGCGATTAGCGCCTTTTCAACATGCGGTGGTACAAAATCCGAGACTAAAGCGTGCAAACTTGCCGTTAATTTAATTGCACTAGAACTGATAAACGAGAATTCACTCTGAGTCATGAGAAAAATCGTTTCAATATCTGGCGCAATTTTTTTGTTCATCAAGGAAAGTTGGAACTCATATTCAAAATCAGATAAAGCACGAAGCCCTCGAATAATGGCTCCCGCACTACATCGTCGGGCATATTCAACGGTCAATCCTTCGAAAACGCGAACATGGACATTCGGCATTTCCTTAGTTGCTTCAATTAGAAGTTCCATTCTTTCACCTAGTGTAAACAAAGGGGTCTTATTACTATCGGCAGCAATGGCAATAACCACTTCGTCAAAAAGCTCTTTCGCCCGAGTTAGAATATCTAGATGTCCATTCGTAACTGGATCAAACGTTCCCGGATAAATTGCTGTTCGCACAATGTATCTCCTTCATATTTAGGATATTTCCATGGATTTCGCCTTTAAAACCAAGAATCCTGCTAGGTGAGCGAGTTCTTCATGCAAAATTTTTAACTGGTTTCCAGACCACATTACATTGATCCATTGTTTCTCGTAGTGCTTTCTCTAGATCATCTCCGTCACGAACCCAAAGTTCCCGTTTTCCTTCTATTACTTTCTGGTTATCCTCAAAATAGAAATATACCGGCTGGGTTCCCGGAAAGCGCTGTAAAATGTCCAATACGGCAGGCATAAGCTCACTTTTTTCATCAGTAAACCTTAAAAAGAGACGTCTGCCTGTTGTTACGCGAGAAGAAGTCGAATTACTTTGTCCAGAAGGCTTTAAGTCCTCTAGTTTTGTGATTTTTTCAGCAAAGATTTTCCTCTCTTCATCTCGGACGATATAGTTGCCTACAACGACAAGTACTTGGTCGTTAGCCAAGCCGCGTGTTTGGGCATAAACTCGGGGAAATACTAAAACCTCAATCTCTCCTGTTAGATCCTCTAGAACAAAGCTTGCCATCATCTCACCCTTTTTAGTCACATTTTGCCTAAAACCAGTGACTAATCCGCCCAGAGCTACTTTCTTCTCTTCCTCACTTTCCAAACAAGTCAATATGTCCGAGGAGAGAAGAGGTCGTAGTTGAGGAAGCACCGAAGAAAGAGGGTGCCCACTTAAATAGAGTCCAAGGTACTCTTTTTCCATCTCTAGAATCTCTCGTTCTTGAAAATCCGGAAGTTCAGGTAATTTAATTCCTTCGTCCAACTCTTCATCTAAATCAAAAAGAGAAAATTGGCCCGAAAGACGATCTTTTTGCCGTCGCTGCGCCGTTTCCAAAACCAAATCCAATGCAGCTATAGCCTGAGAACGTGAACATAACGAGCTAAACGTACCGGAGCGGACCAAACTCTCCAGAACACGTCGATTTAGCACCTTTTGATCAACACGCATGCAGAAATCATAGAGTGATTTAAATGGACCCTCTCTACGGGCATCCAAGATCTTCTCCACGACATTAACTCCCACGTTGCGAATAGCACCCAAGCCAAAGCGTATCACCTGGTCTTCAATGGAAAATCCGACTTGACTATATTGAACATCCGGGGGAAGCACTGGAATTCCACTTTGTTTTGCATCTTGGATATAAAACGAGATTTTGTCAGACGAGCCCATCACGGTGCTCAACAAGGCGGCCATAAACTCTAAAGGATGGTTCGCTTTTAAATATGCTGTCTGATACGAAATAACAGCGTAGGCAGTGGCATGCCCTTTGTTGAAACCATATTCCGCAAACTTAGCCATCAAATCGAAAATTTCCTCGGCATCTTGAGGTGTTAAACCCTGCCGAAGTGCACCGGGGATAATCCAATTCCCGGCCTCATCCTGCAGTCCTTCGATAAAGTTTTTCCGTTCCTCTTCCATGATTGCTTTTTTCTTTTTCCCCATAGCCCGACGAAGTAGATCGGCGCGACCCAGGGAATAACCGGCGAGATCGCGGGCGATTTGCATAACTTGCTCCTGATAAACAATAATCCCATAGGTAGATTTAAGAATAGGCTCTAACTTAGGATGCAAGTAAGTAATTTTTCCTCCGTGCTTTCGGCGAATAAACTCGGGGATTTGTTCCATCGGGCCGGGACGATATAAAGCCACAACGGCTATGATATCCTCAAAACAGGACGGTCTAAGATCCTTTAGAATAGCCCTCATCCCACCGCTTTCCAGCTGGAAGATTCCCGTACTATCTCCCGAGGCCAAAAGCGTATACGTTGACGGGTCATCCAAGGGCAGCGTTTGTAAGTTCAACTTAAGACCCTTTGTCTCCTCAATTCGCTGCACAGCCTCACGTAAGATCGTTAAGTTTCGCAGCCCCAGAAAATCCATTTTTAGAAGCCCAATTTCCTCCACTGCTTTCATTGGGAATTGGGTCATAACAAAGTCTTCCGAAGTCCTTTGCAGCGGAAGATAATTGACAAGAGATTCCTTTGAGATCACAACCCCTGCGGCATGAGTAGAAGCGTGCCTGGTCATACCTTCGAGTGAGCGGGCTAAAGTGTAGAGCCTATTTATTTCTTCATCACCGTCCACCATTCGGGCCAAATCAGGGGATACACTTAAAGCCTTTTCCAAAGTCATTCCTAAATCAGAAGGAATAGCTTTTGCCACCTTATCAACTCGCGCTAGGGGCATCGCTAAAACCCGGCCCCCATCTCGAATCGCAGCTTTAGCTCCCATTGTTCCAAAGGTTATAATTTGGCAAACCTTATCCGCACCGTATTTTTCAGTAACATAGCGAATCACACGTTCACGACCATCGGGGTCGAAATCTATATCAATATCCGGCATGGAAATACGTTCCGGATTTAAAAACCGTTCAAAAAGCAGATCAAAGCGTAAAGGCTCCACAGACGTGATTCCCAATAAGTACGCCACCATACTCGCTGCCGCCGACCCACGTCCTGGCCCTACGGCAACTCCGTTCTCTCGTGCAAAGCGGCAAAAATCCGCCACAATTAGAAAGTACCCCGCAAAACCAGTTTGAAAGATAACCCGAAGTTCATACTCCAACCGTTCACATTCTATCTCCGTCATTTGAGGGTAGAAATGCGGAAAGGCCTCCCGACATTTTGTCTCGAGATACGCATCCAAAGTATACCCCATGGGCACCTCAAAAACAGGCAAATAATTATCTCCAAAATGAAAATCGAATTGACAACGTTGAGCGATCAGTCCCGTATTCCTCAAAACCTCAGGGTTTTCTCCGAAGAGCAAAGACATTTCCTGTTCGGACTTTAGAAAAAATTCCTGACTAGAAAAACTCATCCTTGAAGTATCCGCTAAGGTTTTACCTGTTTGGATACAAAGCAGTGCATCCTGGACGAAAGCATCCTCACGGTTAACATAATGCACATCATTGGTTGCTACCATGGGTATCCCTGTACGCTCATGCACCTGCCACATTCCCGCCGTAACTTTGCGCTGCTCCTCAATACCGTGATCTTGGATTTCCAAAAAGAAACTTTCCTCGCCAAAAATCTCCTGATAATCGAGGGCACTTTGAACCGCCATCTCTAGCTGATCATGTAATAGATAGTCCGCCACCTCTCCTGCGAGACAAGCGCTTAGCGCGATAATCCCTTTCGAATGTTTGCGAAGAATTTCTTTATCTACCCGAGGCTTATAATAAAACCCTTCGATATGAGCCATGGAGACCAGCTTGATCAAGTTATGGTACCCTTCCTCGTTTTCGGCTAATAGAACCAAATGATAATTGGCATCATCCTTGCCCGGTGTCCTGTCCGTCCGCTTACGGGGGGCTACATAGACTTCGCATCCGATAATCGGCTTAATCCCTTCTTTACGGCAAGCCTTGTAGAAGTCGATGACTCCGTACATGACCCCATGATCGGTTATGGCTAATGACGGCATATTTAATTCGGCTGCACGCTTGACCAAGTTATTAATACGTGCCGCACCGTCAAGTAAGCTAAACTCTGTATGATTATGAAGGTGAACAAAGCCGTAAGCACTATTACTATTTTCTTCAATATTAATAAGGCTTCACCATCCTCACAAAATGGGTATATATAATGATTTCGTCTTTTCCCAAATAATTGTACCGTTAATTTAACAGATTGTCTAACTCATTCTGACGTTATCGATTTCCTAAAGCCAAAACAAAAGAGCCCTTAGACCGAACGGTCAGGACTCTAATTCCTTTTTAATCAAACAAATTTGCAAAAGATATGTCCACAAGTCATTAAACTGTTATTTCATTGACCAATTTTTTATCTCCAACCCTTGCCGTCATTAAGCCTTTAGCAACGATTGAATGATTAACTGTAACCTCTACTTCAATATTGCAATGTTTTTTGGCAACTAGTAACAGTTTAGCAGTTACCCTAATTTCTGTTCCCACTGCAATCGGTTGAAGCTGATACAGGGTAAAATTTTCCGTGATTGCATCGAGCCGATACTTCTTGCGCAACCCAATATAACCCGCCATATTCATAACAGTTACGAGAACTCCACAGCTGGCAGAACCATAATCATTGACCATGGAATTGGTGATTTCTCCTTCGATGGTCAGATGCTCGGCATCATCGACAAATCGGAATCCGCTCAAAACCAGATTGTCCACAGTTTCACCAAACTGAGGTTGCTTTTGAACCTGCTGGTAAGCTTCTATAACATCTTGTAAACTTACAATACCAATCAGTTTGCCCTGATCCGCAACGAGAGCGATTTCCCATCCTTCCCAAACCATGATTCGAGAAATATGGGTCACTGGATCATCACGTCCCACTAAAAACGGCTTCAAATTCATGACATCTTTGATTCGTGTTGTAGCTTCTTCCCCTGAGACATCAACAGCAGTGACAATTCCAACAAGCGTCATGTCGGGCTCAACGACAGGGAAACGGCTGTGACCCGTATTATGGGAAAGTTCGCGCCAGTCTCCAACTGTAGCATCTGTCGATAAATAGTTTACATCCTTAACCATAATATCTTCAACTAAAATTAATTCCTTTTCAATTAAGCGATCATATAAAGCTCGGTTAATCATCGTCGTGACCGCAAAAGTGTCATAGGGAGACTGAATAATAACAAGTTGTAATTTTCTAGCTAAGTCCAGAACCTCTTGGTCGGGTTCTAATCCTCCAGTAATTAACAAAGACGCATTTCGTTGCAAGGCGACAATCTGAACATCGTGTCTGTTTCCAACGATACACAATGCCCCACCTTCCAAGTAGCGTTCAATAGCATCGACTTCCATCGCCGCGATAACAAATTTATTCGGCGAGCGATCGAGATACTCAAAACCACAGAGAACAACCCCTTCGGCAATCTGGGAAACTTCCCTCAACGTTAAATCCTCAATTTGTCGTTCTTTGACCCCTTCAATTCGAATGGTTCCAACTTTAGGGATTGAGCGTACAAATCCTTTGCTCTCTGCTTCTTTAATAGCCCGATAAGCCGTACCTTCACTCACATCTAACTCTTTGGCAATAAACCGAACGGAAACCTTACTGCCAATGGCGAGATCTTCAATAAATGTTAAAATTTGTTGGTGTTTTGTCAACTAAAAAATCTCCCCACAATAATACTGTACGGATTATAATTATATCACAAGATTCTCGATGCAACCATGCTTATTCGGATTCATTAACCATCTTTTCGTCTTCTCTGGGTCATAAGTCCCCCGATTCTACCAGCATCTTTAGCACTTAAGGAATGCCACCCATCATTGTGGATCTTTTCGATCAAACCCAATTCGGCTGCGATTTCCATTTTTAGCGGTTCTAACGGATCTATTCTTTTTACTTTTGGTTTTGACTGTTTCACTTTTGGTTTTGACTGTTTCACTTTAGATCCTCCCCCTGCTCATGATATTAAAATCTTCTTCATAATGTGGACAGTTCGGCCCCTTATTTCCTATCAGATGTTCCAAACGACAATGGCCCTCAACTGAATAAAGACAACGGATAGAACATAACTTTCTAGTCAACAACCTCATCTCCTTTCTACGACAAGTTTTACCGTTTTTACACAAAAATATCCCGCTTGAAAATCAAGCGGGATATTTTTAACTTCTATATACAATTAAACCTCGTAGGTTTCGCCGGGATTCAGTACCTTTCCTCGACTCTCCGGAGCCCTACGTTGAAGGATGCGCAAAAACTCTCCTACATCCTGAACAATGAGTGGGAAGGTATTATAATGCATCGGAATAACCACCTTTGGCCGGAGTAATTGAGAGGCATGAACCGCTTCTTCGATCCCCATAACATAGTTATCTCCGATGGGTAACATGGCGACATCTATGGGATGTCGGAGACCGATAAGCTCCATATCTCCAAATAAGCCAGTATCCCCAGCATGATATAACCATTTCCCTTCCATCTGTAGCAAAAAACCACAGGGCGAACCGCCATAGATTATGATCCCATTAGGACCTTCAATCCCTGACCCATGTAAAGCCTGGGTCAATTTCACCAATCCAAAAGGAAATTGGTGCTTTCCTCCGAGATGCATTGCGTGCGTCTTGGCGCCTTGACTCTGACAATAAGCAGCTAACTCAGCAACCGCGATAATAGGTGCCCCAGTACGTTTCGATAAATAGATAGCATCGCCCAAATGATCATGGTGTCCATGAGTGACCAAAATCGCATCAAGTTGAGTAAAATCGTCTGGCTTTGCTATTGCACTCGAGTTACCTGTTAAAAAAGGATCGATAAGTATTCTTCCTTCTTGCCCTTCAATTTCAAAGCAGGCATGTCCGTGGAAATGGATACGCATTCATAACCCTCCTAACATATAAAGCATCAAATATTTCTTTGAAGCACCTCCCAGAAACGAGGATAACTTAGATTCATCTCCCATAAGGCGATTCCCTTAATACCTTTTTGTTTGGCGAGATCCAGTTTATCTTTTAAGCTTCGGGGATCTTCGAAATAAACAGTGTGACGAACTCCCATAACTTCATAACGGAAATACATACTATGTTGAGCTGCATCCCAGCGTAATGGAGCCCCATGACGTCGTGCCAGCTGAATGGCCCTTTCATAGCTAATGACAGTGGCACCCCCTCGTTCGGACCAATCATAGCCGTAGAGCGGGATCCCCATATAAATCTTTTGACGGGGAATGGTCGTTAAAGCGTAATTTAAAATATCATTAACCCATGGAATCGATGCGACAGAACCTGGGGGACTTCCCGGCCAATGCTCCTCATAGGTCATTAGGATGACCTCGTCGACGGCTTGCCCAATCGCCTTATAATTAAAAGAACCCTTCCACGGATCTGTAGGATCATCGCCACTCATAGCGGGAACATCAATCGTCACTATAAAGTTCGACTGTCTAAAAAGAGCCGACCATGTTTGAATAAGCTGGGTAAACAGATCCCGATCCTTTGGATCTGTTTTCTCTAAGTCGAAATTAATTCCATCGAATTGATAGTCCACTAAAAGATTCCTTATGTTACGCCAAACGAGATTTGCAAAGTTCTGATCTCGAACCAAACGCGCCATCAAAGTAGTAGAAAATTGTCCTTGCAAGGTTAGATTACTAACTGTCAAAAGAACTTTGGCACCCATCGAATGGGCTTCATTTATAAGAGACCGACTCGGACGCCCATTAAGAGATCCATCGTTTTGAATAGAAACCTGAAAAATTACAAATTGATTAATCATAGTTCCATAGCGCCTAAAATAAGAATAACCCTTAGTCTGTTCGTTTAAACCATTATAAAAAGCCAAAACATTTAACGGCATACTTATACCCCCCTTCCGTCCATCATATGCATGGAACGAAAAAGAAGTGTGAGCACAGAAACTGACCAATCGAAAAAATAGAAGGTCTATTAGTACAAGCGGTTATTTTGAATGTCGTCGACCAAAAACTGCCAGTTTTGCAGTTTGGCGCATAAGAATGATAATTAGCAGACTAAAAACGATGAAGAGTACAACTAAGGACCAAATCCATTGCCCCTTAGCCCCAAGCACAGCGGCACCACCAAAACAGGCGCTGATTCCGTACATTGAAAGCACGGCTTGCCGTTGGGTTAAGCCTGCGTCGAGTAAACGATGGTGCAAATGTCCTCGATCAGCCGCAGCTATAGACTGGCCACGCAACTTGCGCCGGATAATAGCAAAGGTTAGGTCCGTAACTGGCATCCCCAAAACAAGCAGTGGAAAAACCAATCCCAGAATCGTCGCCGTTTTGAGTAGTCCCATAATGGAGATTCCTCCAATAATATACCCTAGAAACATACTTCCCGAATCCCCCATAAAGACACGCGCAGGAGGAAAATTAAAAAACAGAAATCCAAGAATTGCTCCAGCCAAAGCCAATGTAAGATGAGCCGGTGCGACAGATGTTTGAACAATTTGGTTAGCAGACCAAAACAATAAAAGGGCCACCATAAAACAAATCCCGGCGGCTAGCCCGTCCAGTCCATCTGAAATATTGACCGTATTTACCAGGCCAACCACCCAAAAAATAACTAAAATGAAGCCAATTGCACTTAAACCCAATGCTCCAAAATGTATCGATCCGAAGAAAGGCAGAGAAATAAAATCCATGGAAAAATCAAAGAATAGAAGTACAGCTGCCGCAAAGATCTGCCAAAAAAGCTTAACTAAGGGGCGAATTTCATACACATCATCCCATATACCAACAACTAATAGAATAGTACTTCCTATAAATAAGCCCCAAATGGATTTATCCCACTCTTGTGTGATGACGACTGCAATCCAAAAAGCAGCATAAATTGCCAAACCACCAAGACGAGGGATAGGGCGACTGTGAACATGTCGCCCACCCGGATAGGCAATCGCCCCCCACAAACTGGCCAGCCTCATGGAAACTGGTGTGGCGAGCACTGCAATTATCAACGCTATAACAAAGGTTATCGCAAAGGTCATGAATTCTCCCCACACCTTTCTATATGAGCCCTGGAAAATCCCATTGTCGTAATGCTTCGTAAACAATAACAGCTACAGAATTCGACAAATTTAAGGAGCGGGCCTCAGTGCGCATTGGCAGCCGAAGGGTTGTGTCTGGATAACGCGCCAAAATTTCCGGTGCCAATCCTTTCGTTTCCTTACCGAAAAGGAAGTATCCACCCTGCTCGTATTTAATCTCTGTATAAGTTCGCTTACTCTTTGTGGTGGCTAAGTAACGAGGACCCCTAGGGTTCTTTTCCTCAAACTCTGCAAAATTTTCATAAATTGTAATATCAAGAAGGTTCCAATAGTCTAAGCCAGCTCGCTTGAGTTGTTTATCATCAATACTAAACCCTAGCGGCTTTACCAAATGGAGCGATGCTCCCGTTACTGCACAAAGTCGAGCTACATTTCCAGTATTCGGTGGAATTTCCGGCTCAACCATAACAATATTCAAACGCTTGTTCAAGGCATAGATTCCCCTTTCAGTGACATCCCGTACAGTTTCCGCGACATCCCGGTAAGCAGCTTCGGCCACCAGAACCTCCTGAGGCCCCAAGACTTGAAAACCCCGAGATATGTTTCAACAGGCCCTCGTGCCCGCACTCTAGGCACGTCATCATCTCGCCGTTTTCCCCCATCCTGCATAATTCCGTTGTTAGAACACCGCAGTTTGGACAGCCAAATTCGTACATAGGCATTTCTAATAATTCCCCCTAGTTATGTAATCTCAATCGATATGATGAAAGGCGATTCATTTAATTACCTATTAAAGTATTATAACCTGAAATTATGTTAAACCCAAACTATAAATATCCAATATGTTAGTTGCCCTGTTCAAGCTTAAAGAAGATATTCTGTATACTTTTAGTGAAACCCTAGATGTTCCCACTCGTTTTTGGTAAAGTTAATACCAACTGTTAAAGGAGGAATGTACCGTGGGACAAAGCTTGACCCAAAAAATACTTGCATCACACCTAGTCTCTGGGAACTTGAAACTCGGAAACGAAATTGCGTTACGAATCGATCAAACCTTAACTCAAGACGCTACAGGAACAATGGCTTATTTGCAATTTGAAGCCATGAACCTTTCTAGAGTTCAAACCGAGTGCTCGGTAAGTTATATAGATCATAACACGTTACAAACAGGATTTGAAAATGCAGATGACCATGCCTTTCTGCAAAGCGCTGCTGCCCGTTTCGGTGCGTATTTTTCGCGCCCAGGCAACGGAATTTGCCACCAGGTCCATCTAGAACGTTTCGCAAGACCTGGTAGAACGTTACTTGGATCCGACAGTCATACACCCACTGCCGGTGGAATGGGAATGCTGGCTATAGGTGCCGGGGGGCTTGATGTTGCTGTGGCGATGGGCGGAGGACCATTTTATCTTCCAAGCCCCAAAGTCCTGCGCGTTTGGCTGACTGGACAGCTTTCTGAATGGGTTTCGGCTAAAGATATTATTTTAGAAGTTCTACGCAACCTAACAGTAAAAGGGGGCGTCGGTAAAATTATTGAGTACGCCGGACCCGGCGTTAAAACCCTTACCGTCCCAGAACGCTCTACCATCACTAATATGGGTGCAGAATTGGGCGCATCTTCTTCAATATTTCCCAGTGACGAGCAAACTCTTCGCTTTCTTGAAGCTCAAGGAAGAGCTGAAGACTGGGTTCCTCTCTCTGCAGACGAGGATGCCGACTACGATGAAGAACTGAAAATTGATCTTTCACTACTTGTTCCAATGATAGCCCAGCCTCATAGTCCTGATAATGTGGTTCCGGTTAGTGATCTCGCTGAAACACCTGTACAACAGGTGGCTATAGGAAGTTGTACAAACTCCTCCTATCAAGACCTAATGCGAGTGAGTCAGATCCTCAAAGGAAAACATGTTCATCCTAGCGTAAGCTTAGTCATTTCCCCTGGGTCCCGTCAAGTTCTAACCATGCTTTCCGGCAATGGAGCCTTAACCGATCTTCTGGATAGTGGTGCTCGACTGCTTGAGTCTACTTGTGGACCATGTATTGGAATGGGACAATCACCCATGTCTAAAGCTGTTTCAGTTCGAACCTTTAACCGAAATTTCAAAGGGCGAAGTGGGACACAAGATGCCTCCGTGTTTCTTGCCAGTCCTGAGGTTGCTGCCGCCTGCGCGTTGACGGGCTATATAACGGATCCCAGAACCCTGGATGCCTCATCCCAAGTGGAATATCCACAGCAATTTCGCATCGACGACAGCATGATTTTACCGCCTGGTGACCCTGATACCCCGATTCGGCGCGGTCCAAACATTCAGCCACTGCCTATTGCCCCTGAATTAGATAACATTCTTGACCTGCCCATTATTTTAAAATTAGGCGACAATATCACAACAGACGATATCATGCCAGCGGGTTCTAAAATTCTTCCCCTGCGATCCAATATCCCAGCTATTTCCGAATATACCTTCCACAAAATCGACCCTCAGTTTGCGACTAGAGCTAAAGAGTTAAAGCAAAGCATAATTATCGCCGGTCATAACTACGGACAAGGTTCAAGTCGTGAGCACGCTGCCCTTGCCCCTATGTACTTGGGACTACGTGTCGTTTTAGCCCAGAGTTTCGCCCGTATCCACCGTGCTAACCTAATTAATTTTGGCATTCTACCGCTTACCTTTGTTAATGAAGAAGATCTTGCCCGTCTTAGCCAAGGAATGATTCTCCACCTAACAGACCTACACAAGGCTATTCGAACTGATGCACCCTTTGCCATTACTACAGACAACGGCACGAGCCCGATTTTGGTGCGGCATGATCTTACGGATCGCCAAGCTAAAATCCTTTTGGCGGGCGGACTTCTTAATTCAACCAAGGCAGCTCATTAAATTTTTTCAGGTAATTCTGTTATATAGAACAAAAGCGTGCTATTATGGATCTATCCTATAAAAGAGGTGTAATTGATGCTTACTACAGAGGATTGTAAACTTCTCAAACTTATCCAAGAAGACTGTCGTTTAACACCTGAGGAATTATCGATTCAAACTGGATTAACTCCGGATTACATTAGGGAGCAAATCAAAAAGTGGGAAGAAGAAAAGGTTATTGTAGACTATCGCCCACTGATCAATTGGGCTCGCACAGGGGTAGAGAAGGTATCCGCCCTGATTGAAGTCAAAGTCTTACCCCAACGAGGTTATGGTTTTGACAAGATCGCTAAACGTCTGCAAAAATTTCCCGAAATCAAATCTTTGTTACTCATGTCCGGAGGATTTGACCTTGCTTTACTCATTGAGGGTAAAACGATGCAAGAAGTGGCTCTTTTTGTTGCTGAAAAATTAGCTCCACTAGAGCATATTCAAAGTACGGCAACCCACTTTGTTCTTCGCTACTATAAGCAAGACGGTGTCGAGCTTATGGGAGAGGAAGAGACGCCCCAACGTCTCGTGATTTCTCCGTGAACAATTATCTAGCCTCACATGTCGCAAACCTACCCCCTTCTGGGATCCGCAAGTTCTTTGATCTTGTCGCGACTATGAAAGACGTTATATCATTAGGAGTTGGGGAACCCGATTTTGTTACTCCTTGGACAGTTCGTGAAAGTGGCATTTTTTCGTTAGAACAAGGACAGACCATGTATACCAGTAACGCTGGCCTTTTTGAACTACGTGAAGAACTTTCCCGTCATTTAGCAACCTCTATGGGAGTTACCTACAATCCGCTTGACCAGATTCTGATCACCTCGGGAGCAAGTGAAGCCGTCGACCTCGTGATGCGCGCTGTGCTTGCGCCAGGAGATATTGTCTTAGTGCCAGATCCTTCTTATGTGTCCTACGCTCCATGTGCCATATTGGCAGGGGCAAGTGTTAACTATATTCCAACTCATGCTAAAGAAGATTTTCGTTTACGTGTCGAAGACTTAGCGAAAGTATACTCGCCTAAGGCTAAGCTCTTAGTTCTTTCCTACCCCAATAACCCGACTGGGGCAATTATGACACGTGAAGACCTTCTTCCCATTGCCGATTTTGTAACCAAGCATGATTTGCTCGTTCTCGCCGATGATATTTATTCCGATCTTACCTATGCCGGAAAACATACCTCTTTTGCAAGTTTACCCGGCATGCAGGATCGCACTCTTTTTGTCAGTGGGTTCTCGAAATCCTATGCCATGACTGGCTGGAGAATCGGATACGTTGCCGGGCATAAAGACCTCGTGGCAGGAATGACAAAAATCCATCAGTACACTATGCTTTGTGCTCCTATTACTGGACAATTTGCTGCCTTGGAAGCACTACAATCAGCGTCGGAAGCCAAAGCGGAAATGGTTGAAGCCTATGACCGCCGACGCCGCCTAATGGTACACGGTTTTCGAGAAATGGGGCTCGACTGTTTTGAACCCTTAGGAGCGTTCTACGTCTTCCCAAATATCTCTAAAACAGGCTTAAGTTCAGAGGACTTTGCTGAAGAACTCTTAAAGGAAGAAAAAGTAGCCGTTGTTCCGGGTACTGCCTTCGGACCATCCGGTGAAGGACATATTCGCTGTTCATATGCTTATTCCACTGAACAACTTCAAGAAGCCCTAAAACGAATTGCACATTTTGTTAAACTCAGAATAAGTTAAATACAAATATTAAAACCGAAACGGTCAGACCCAAAAGGTCTGACCGTTTCGGTTTTAAATTCACGTACACAAGTTAATCGAGCGGTTATTAACTTGTACACTAAACCAATACATTGATTAGTCGTGCTAGTACAATAAAGACTATAAATTGAGAAAAGAAACCTACTGAGGGGTATCAAATCTTCTCAGCTAAAGCGGATAATGCCGCTGCAGAAGCTGTTAAGGATTCTATCGTCGCTCCTATTTCTTCAACCGCTGCCGAAACTTCCTGTGTATTTCCACCGACCTTTTCTAACTCTGTAGTCATCTTGCCGACAAGACCTTGAATTCCACCAATAATTTTCCGAATATCTTTCGCGGAATTGGCGCTAGATATTGCCATCGCTCGAATTTCTGAGGCTACCACGGCAAAGCCACGTCCAACCTCACCTGCTCTAGAAGCCTCGATTGAAGCGTTGAGCCCTAGAACCTTTGTATCGCTAGCAACGGAATTAATGTATTCTACCACTTCTTCCATTTGTAATGCTTTCTCATTAACCTCTTGAGATTGTAAGGTAAGGGCTTGTCCACCATCTGCAAGTACTTGGGCCGAGGCAGCGATATTTTCAATGGCAGCCGAAACCTGCTCCAAAGATTCTGAAAGCTCCTTTGCTAAAGAAGGCAATTTTTCGAGGGCATATTCCCTTTCATTAGAACCTGTAGTGGATATTCCTCCGATGATTACACCGTTTTCTCTGATTGGATAGGCTACCCCAGTGTAGGAAACACCTAATGCTTCTGCACCAACCTGTTTTTGGACCTTTTCACCGCTTTGAAGACACTGATAAGACGTTGTCGCAGGTGGTAGGGGGTCGCCGGCTTTAAGAGGCAAAACAATAACCGAACCCATTCTAATATGTATAAACTTTTCAAGGTCAAATAAGAAGACCGACGTTTTCCCAAAATCAGTCTCAAAAATTACATCAACTATCTGAGCATAATCTTCTATCAAAGCAATACCTCCTCCAATTATTTCTCATAGACTATGGTTGGTTAATTGGCTAAATCGAGGTTAGCAGAACTCAACCAAGTTAATACATCATCTGAAAAAAGCCTTTCCACATTTATTACCGGAATAATACTATCCGTTGTTTTAATGATTTCTTCAATTATTCCATGATGTATTATGTTAGGAACCTTTTCAAGGGAATCATTTTCTAGAATTTCCACGACATCATCTACCCAAAGACCGATTCTCTCAGTTTCTTTGGCTGACTCAAATATCATGATTCGTGGTTCTCCTTCATCCGTAGGGGCTATTTCAAATTTCTTTCTTAAATCTACTATGGTAACCACCCCGTCACGCACTTTTGCAATTCCCTGAATAAATTCAGGGGCACCCAAAAGTTCGATAACTTTAACGGGTTTGATAATTTCTCGAACGCAGCTCATTTCCACGGCATAATTGTCCAACCCTAATTTAAAAAGAATGAATTGTTTCATTAATACACCTCAACTTTCGCAAAACAGTCCCACTTTGTTAAATATTCAAAATAATTAGAGTAGTCTCTTTATTATAGCAAACATTTCCATAAATATCTATTGGTTTTTGGGGAAACGAAAATTATTTCTGGCAGCTGGTTTTCAATCAAGATATGGAATAATGATAGGCGGTATTCCCTTATCCTTCTCACGTTCTGTTAGCCATTCTTGATAACGACGATCTTGCCTATTACGCAAGGCCAAAAAGGCGTTTCTCTGAAGAACACCTTTTCCACGCCATCCTGCCGCGGTTAATTTATAGCGTTCTCCAAACTCTGATTTCGTTAAATTAAGGGTTTCGAGTAAATCTACGCCACGCTTGAGTGAAGATGATGTCACCTGTTCCTGTTGAATCCTTTTTTTGTTATGCGGACAAGCCTCTTGACAGCTGTCACAGCCAAAAACTCGTTCTCCGATCTTACTAAACTCCTCATTTGTAAGCACCGCCTTGCTCTGTGTCTGATAAGAGACACAGTGGATAGCCTGAAATGGTTCTTTTCCAATGATCTTAGCTGGACAAACTTCAGCACATCTTTGGCAAGTTCCACATTGGTCAAGTGTACACGGCTGATCTGGTTCAATTTCTTGATCCAATAGCAGTAAGGCTAAGGCCACAAACGAACCATATCCCGGGATAATGAGTTGTTGGTTTCGGCCTACCCAGCCAAGTCCGGCCCGCACGGCAAAAGCACGCTCCACCAATGGTCCCGTATCCACTTGAAAACGAGGGGTTCCCGTCCATCCGTTGACAACCATACTATTGATCAACTGATTTATCTTTTGATAAAGGACTTGATGATAGTCTTCGCCAACTGCTGAGCGTGCAATGATACCCTCACCCTTTAAGGGAGGTTGCGTTGCGGGAAGAGGATAGGCTAAAGCAACGACTGTTTTGCACTGATCCCAAACCGCTTGGGGATCGATTCTCAGCTTAATTTCCTTGACCTCAAAAGGAGTCGCCAACCCCTTTTCGGAACGTGTTTCCAACAGTGAATCTAGACCCTCTATCGCCTCTGCTGTTGTAAACCCGACAGAGACGAAACCCAACTCACACCCCCACTGTTTGATTTTCATTTTCCATCTTATTTGTTCATCTGACTTCAAGAGACATCCCCCTTGATTTAAATTCCTACTCAATTGGTAATGATCGTTCAATAGTTATCTTTCTTATTATATCTTGTCTTCATTTCTCGAAAGTAGTCTTTGTAGACGATATTAGTATTGTATCATGCAAGATGTTTATCAAATTTACATACGAAAAACCACTTACTGATGATCGAATCCTCAGTAAGTGGTATATTCAAAGGTTATTTATTTACTAGCCCTAAAATAAGCGTACGTCATTGGATCTCCTTCTTGCAGGATCTCCCCAGCAGTTACCTCCGCTAGAAATAACGTATGTGTTCCTGCATCTAACTGCCCCATAACCGTTGCTTCCATGGTTACTAGCGAATCATCAAGTAAGAGTACTCCCGATTGTCCACGATGAACTGCTACACTTTCAAACTTATTGACATCCCGGCCTGAGCGATATCCAAATCCCCGTGCGTAGTCATGACCTGTTTGACTTAATACGGATACACCAAACTTACCACTCTTTTGGATTAATTCATGCGTGAAGTTCGTTTTATTTATACCAATCGCAATTCTTGCTGGATCAGACGTGATTTGAAAGCAAGTGTTTGCACATTGACCATTATCTCTGCCATCAGCCTGAGCCGTAATAATATAAAGACCATATGAAATTCGGTAAAGTGCCTGACGAATAGCCGTTGCCATGTCCGGTTGTTCAGTTACTGGCTTAGTAACTGGTTTAACTTCTTTAGGCTTATTAGCCTCATTCTCTGTAACTAATTCAAAAAAGCTTGAATCAACCCCACAAATTGGACATTCCTCGGGTGGATTTTCTCCAGTGTGTATGTAGCCACATACTGTACAACGCCAACTTTTTTCCATAAAATTTCCTCCCTTCATTAGAGAAATTATAACTTAGTAAATCATTTAATTCAAGCACTCTTCTCTATTTTCAGCAAATTTCTTTTTTGAATTCTTACTACTAAGAGCGATTCATTTGGTCAATGAGCTTTCACAACTGTTTTTAAGAAAGAAATTGTATTCCCGTTCGAGAAATCCAGGGTCTTCCAAACGACAGTTTGGATTTAGCATGACTTGCCGGCGAACTTGTTCCTTAAACCATCCGTAGCGTTCCCCTTCGAGATCCTTTTTATGGGCAAACTCACTGAAATAGACCCAACTCAAACGCTTATCGCGTTCATCTAGGAAAACACATTCACGTCTAATTTCCCCCTGTATCCAGACAAACCGTTCTATCGTTTCTTCTGCAACCTGCTTCCCTCCAAGGAAATCTGCTCGCCATAAATCAAGTAGATCCTCTACCCTTTGTGAGTTATACGCTTTCCCATTCCAACCGACTTCCCAAGCAAAACGGCGCGTCTTATTGACAACCCTAGAATGTGCCAGACCTCCTTTTAAATCATTTGTAAAGGTTAAGTTCCCCAACATATGATGCCCTACTAAATATTCAAGTTCACGTTCTCCCTTATTTCCGCCTGGAAGAACCATGCTCCATTGGAAACGGGGCAAGATTTCTTTCACCAAACGAGCGCTCGCTTTTTCATGTTGGAGGAAATGCCGTTTTCCTTCCGGCACCATTTTCAAAGGCTTCTCTTGAGTAAATTGGGCAAGCCTTATTCGTTTTACAACAATTGTATCGGGGCGATTATCTAACCTTCCACCGTGGATCTCAACATGCATATTCCTCCATTGATCGAAGTTCTTCTTACTATTTAGCAGCTTATACTCTTCTACTTGGTAACCCCTGTGAGTTAAGCGCATGATTCCACAAATGTAGCATTCTCGACTTGCTGTTTCCCATTTTCCTATATCATGAAATAACGCCGCTAACCTCAATAACAAGCGATCCGGCGAATTCCTTACGACATGCCGGGTATGTTCCCAAGCATCTTTTGTGTGGTAGCGGTTCTGTACGAGGCCTTTAAGTCTAGCCAGTTCAGGAATGTAATCTTGCCAATATCCTAGATCATCGAGCAGCCCCAACGCCTTATCAACATCCTCTAATACCAGAATGCGAGCTAACTCTTGAGTAACCCTTTCTGTAGAAACCTTATGCAACCATGAAATATGATCGACTGCGACCTGCCAGGTTTCCTGATCTATCACAAAACCGTAGCGAACTGCAAGGCGAACTAGACGTAAAATTCTGATAGGGTCTTCTGAAAAACGCTCCTCTGCTCGTCCACACGCTTTTAGTCGTTTTTCATATAAATCTTGTAGTCCGCCTAGAGGATCAATAATCTTCCCTGTGTTCACGTCTTGGTAAATCGCGTTTAGGGTGAAATCTCTTCGTAAAGCATCCTTCTCGACCTCCCCCGAGAAAGGAGCGATGTCTAAGCGCTCAGTCCCCTTGAACAAACTAACTGTCTGTAGGTGTGCTCCTATTGTGTGTGGCACATAACCCCAATCCAACAACCTTTTCTCTATCTCTTCGAGGGGAAGTGAAGTAACAGCATCGACGTCTTTTGAGGGGATCCCCAATTGTGCATCCCTAACCGCTCCACCAACAATGTAGAGTTGGCCTAGGTCACTAAGTCTTTCTAGAATCTCCTGTTGAAACGTTTTGCCGATCAATTCAACCCCTCCGTTCGACATTAAAGTGTCAACCTGTAAACTGGTTTGAATCGAACCCTTCTTTAACAGAGTACGGAAATTTTAGGCCCAATTTGGATATTCCAAGTACTTTCTGGGCCACATTCCCCATCGAGGTCCGAAGAAATCAACCGATCGGTATGTACCGTCAGCTCGGAAGTCTGGAACTCTTTAATTTTTTCGCCATTTACTTTTTCTCCGCGAAGTGCTTTAAGAAGGAGCCGGATTGTCTCAGGCCAGCCCGCTGCAGGAACCATCAAAATATCTAACTTCCCATCCGTCAATGAGGCCCGTGGGACAAGCTGTCTCATTCCCCCGACCGAGAGTCCATTTACAGCCATAAACAAGACAACCTCTTCCATACATTGTTGACCGTCAATGTCATATTCCACTCGAAAAGGACGAAATGAGGGAAGAGTCTCGATCCCTTTAAGGAAATAAGCTAATTGCCCGAGTGTATTCTTAACTCGCGTATCCACTTTTTGCGATACATCCGTTAAAAGCCCAGCACTTGCTACATTAACAAAATAGCGCTCATTAAGTTTTCCTGTATCCATCTCAAAAACTTTTCCCTTGGCAATAACTTTACAGGCTTCCGGAATACTTTTCGGCAGGTGCAGGGCGTAGGCCAAATCATTCGCGGTTCCCACCGGCAAAATGCCAAGAACTGGACGTTGCTTCACCGGAACCTTTAACAACCCGTTCACAGCTTGATGGATACTTCCATCCCCTCCAGCGATAACTAAGCGATCTACATCCGTACTTTCGGAAGAGATCTGTTCAATATCTTCAGGAGAACAGGCCCGGTGAACGCATACTTGATTACCACCTTCTTGAAAAACACGGATCACAGTATCTAGTTGGGCAGTTAATTTACGCCGACCGGCATAAGGATTATAGATCAACCGTAATCGTTTACTTCTCATGACCTTTGTTCACGACTCCTCGTATAGAGAGCAATTCTATCGTCTCCTTAAGACTTAAGATTTTCAGGGTTTAAAGCCTCAAGCTCTGGTAAGACGAAGCGCCCGTCTTTTCGAATAAGCTTTTCATCAAAGTAAATCTCACCGCCACCGTAATCTGGCCTTTGAATACATACCAAATCCCAGTGTATGGCAGATTTATTCCCATTATTGCACTCATCATAACAAGCGCCAGGGGTAAAATGGAAACTTCCATCAATCTTTTCGTCAAACAACGTGTCTTTCATAGGCGTTTGAATATATGGATTGACCCCAATCGCAAATTCACCAATGTAACGTGCTCCTTCGTCAGTATTAAAAACCGACTCAATTCGTTCAGTATCGTTAGCAGTGGCTTTAATAATCTTTCCATTTTCGAATTCTAGACTAATGTTATCATAGGTAAACCCTTGGTAGAGCGACGGTGTGTTATAACTAATTCGTCCATTAACCGATTCTTTGAGTGGAGCACTAAATATCTCTCCATCCGGGATATTGAAGCGTCCATCACATTTAATCGCTGGCATTCCTTTGATAGAGAAGTTTAAATCCGTTCCCGGTCCGATAATATGTACGCGATCTGTTTTTTCCATTAAAGCGTTTAAGGGATCCATGGCTTTTGACATCTTAGAATAATCAAGGTTACATACATCGAAGTAGAAGTCTTCAAAACCTTCAAGGCTTGTATTTGCCAATTGGGCCATAGAAGCATTAGGATATCTCAAAACGCACCAACGAGTATGTGGTACTCGCTGCTCAGAATGAACTTGTTTTTGATAATGTGATGCATATAATTTCATTCTTTCACTAGGGACGTCTGCCCATTCATTAACATTTTCTCCAGCCCGAATTCCAATATAAGCCTGCATTTCTTTCATACGAGCTAAGTCCCAGCGGGTCATTGCTTCCGCCTGCTCCATTGTGAATTCTTTTAATACTTCTCGTAATAAGGTATGATTAATAGTAGACAAAAATGGCAGCCCACCGGCTCGATAAGCATAACGCACAAGCGCCTGGGCGAGCGGGATATCTGTACCCAATACTTCAATCAGAATCTTTTCGCCGGGCTGAAGAGCAACTGAGTAATTGATCAGGGAATCGGCGAGTTTTTCTATACGGGAGTCCTTCAATTCCTAGACCTCCTTATAACTTAAGCTAACGAAACTATTTATGGACTGTATATTCTTCATCCATGATAATTTTCCTTTTTATTAGCAATTTTATGTCTGAAAGTGAGGAATATATGAACAACCAAACAACTCTATGGGAATACCGCTTACAAGCGGAGGATTCGGGTCAAAAATATCTAGCCATTTTGCTCCACAAATTTCATTTCTCGCTCAAAGTATTACAGCGTTTGAAACAAGGTGAACGCGTATGGGTAAACGGACGGTTCACTTATTTAACAGCCCGAGGCAAAGAAGGTGACCTGTTATCCATTCAACTTTTTTCGGACGAGGAAGCCAACATTCCTGGGGAAGATCTTCCACTTGATGTTCTCTATGAGGATGAATATATTTTAGCCGTAAATAAGCCGATAGATCAAGTAGTTCACCCCAACCACCGTTATCCCACAAATACGTTAGGAAATGCTGTCATCGGCTATTGGAAACGCCGAGGAGAGCATCGTCAGTATCGTCCAATCCATAGAATTGACCGTAATACCTCTGGCGTTGTTGTCATCGCTAAAAATCAGTTTGCTCATCAACAACTTGCGTGGCAACTTGAGCGCGGACACCTCCACAAACGATACCACGGGTTCGTCCAGGGAGTTGTCCGCGAAATAGAAGGAACCATCGATGACCCAATCGGGCTTGCCCCCGATAGTTTTATCAAACGCCAAACTCAAATCAATGGACAGCCTGCCCGGACACATTACCGAGTTCTTCATCGCTACCCAGCGGCTACATTTCTAGAATTCATTCTGGATACTGGTCGGACCCATCAAATTCGCGCCCACTGCCAAGGCTTTGGACACCCCTTGCTTGGGGATGATCTTTATGGGGGAGACCTCACGTTCATTACACGCCAAGCCTTGCATTCCTCAATGTATGCTTTTCTACATCCTGCCACTAGACTCCCTGTTATAATTCGAGCTCCTTTTCCTATTGACCTACGGGTCTTAGTAAAAACGTTAAAGGTTCAGGAATAAGAAATCCTTTCTTTTGAGTTTATTCATAGCCTTAACTGTAAAGAAGATATCACCACAACAATTGAAACTAAGTAGCTTCATGAAAAAACGTTGGCGGAGATTATGCTCTCTACCAACGCATAGGCTAGCAGTTCTCATTAAATTATTTCCTAAATTGACCTAAGATTTTGACGTCCCTAATACTCTCATCGCCAATTTGATTAATTCGCTAAAAATCACCACGCTAAACGTGAACCCAATAATTTTGAGCCATATCGCTAATTCCAGAGGTACAGTTTTGAAAACATTTCCTCCAAACTGCGTTACTAAGATTTGAATAATAAAGGTTAGTAACACGACAC
>JAUZPJ010000090.1 GCA_030706025.1 Bacillota bacterium
GACAGTGTCTTCGGGCGCCAGCCGAGTTTTCTTTATAGTTTATCGTTCTGACCCATTAATTATTAAAGATCATTTACCGCCTATGGGATAGATCGATAGTTCTAGTTCATCCTCTTTTGCGAGTTTATTTTTGATTTGGAACTGAACTCCGAATTCAAAAATATAAGAATAAACTCTTTTAACCAATTCAGGGGATAGTTGTAGCTCTGTGGCAAGGTTGATTAAACGCTGCATAACTTCTTTCTCTCGACTCGTATCTTTGACACGCTCTATTCGTTTGTGTTCACCTATCTTTTTGACAATTCGCAACCGTGTCGCTAATTGCTCAACGATACTTTGATCAATCCTATCGATTTTTGTGCGCAAGGATTCCAAGGTATCCTCTGTATCCTCTCTCCCGCTCCAGCCAGGGGCAAAGATCCTATTCACAGACTCAGCGACTACACCAAGTTCTTGGGCCAACTGGACAAATTCTACGGGATGCAAAGACTGAGGTCCATCACTCACTGCTTCGGTAGGATTAGGGTGCATCTCTATTAATAAACCATCTGCACCTGCCGCTAAAGCAGCTTTTGATAAGGAAGAAATCAAATCTCTTCTGCCCGCTGCATGACTTGGATCGACGATGACAGGTAGGTGTGAAAGTTCTTTAGCGACTCCGACGGCACTAAGATCTAAGGTATTTCGTGTACTTGGCTCATACGTTCGAATTCCCCGTTCACAAAGAATAACTTGAGGATTTCCGGCCGCTAAGATATACTCGGCTGCCAACAACCACTCTTCTATCGTCGCTGACAAGCCTCTTTTGAGGATAATCGGCTTATTTGTTTTACCCGCTAATTTTAAAAGTTCAAAGTTTTGCATATTCCGAGCACCAATTTGAATAATATCAACCTTGTCAACCACTAAATCTAGACTTGGCGCATCAAGCACTTCAGTAACACAAAGTAAGTCCTGAGCTTTAGCAGCTTGAACCAAATAATTAAGTCCCTCTATGCCCAAACCCTGAAAACTATAGGGAGACGTGCGAGGCTTGAAGACCCCACCACGCAGGATCTTACCCCCTGCCTTTTTTACCGTCTCAGCTGACTGGTCCATTTGGATACTTGATTCTACAGCGCAAGGACCACCCATCAAAATAATCTCTTTCCCTCCTATACTTACCCCATTGACTTCGATAATGCTTGTGCCTCTTTCGGAATTATGACCAGCTAATTTCAAATCTTTCATAGCTAAATCCTCCCTCAAATTTTTAATCGTTTATTAAACAATAAAGCTACGGCTCATCCCTTATTAGGGACGAAAGCCGTAGCCTTCCGCGTTACCACCCATTTTGGCCAAACTTGGCCCACTCAAAAGTACAGAAATATCAAACTCGCATTTGTCGAATCTTAGTCTAGATAACAAAAAACTTCTCATCCCCTGAAGGGACGAGAAGTTCAATTCTCGCGTTACCACCCAACTTTGGCCAAAAGGCCCACTCGACAAAGGTACGGGAATAATATCCGATACCCCCTTCTTGTTAACGGTGAAGAACCGTCCTAGCCTACTTGATGACGTTCAGCTGGCAGCTCGGGAGGGAACTTCAGCTATTACCATACATAGAAGAGTTTTCAGTCATGACTCTTCCTCCCTGAAAGATAATAAATAGCGTACTTTTCTCCGTCGTCGCTTTTGATAATTGAATTAAATGTATTATAACAGTTTTAGAGAATTCGTCAACCCCAAATACGAACCTGCAAGGAACTTTTACTGCTCAACTTAATCTATAGAATAGAACCATACTTATTCCGATAGATTTTATCGAATCTCAAAGTATTATCCGTGTGGGGCAATTTAGACTCATCTGGATACCCTATGGAAATTATCGCTACCACCTTGATATGGACTGGTATCTTTAAAACTTCTTGCACATATTGTTCTGCAGTCATAGCCTCCGTGTACTGGCGCTCCCTGATTTGAATCCAGCATGACCCTAAGCCCAAAGAATTCGCTGTTAAGTGAAGAATAGTTGCCGCAATAGAAGCATCCTCCACCCAAACATCACTAATTGTAGAATTTGTGCAGATTACAATGCCCAAAGCCGCACTTTTTAAATGCCCCGCTCCCATTTTAGCATTTGACAATTGTTCTAAGACCCCTGCATCTTCTACTACGATAAATTCCCATGGCTGGCGCCCCCTAGATGATGGACTTAATAACGCTGCTTTCAAAAGTACTTGTACTGTAGACTGATCTATCTTGGCTGATTTGTACTTACGAATACTACGCCGTGTATAAAGATTATCTAACATGATATATCCCCTTTCTTACTTCTTGGTCTATAATGTATACAGGATATTTATTGCTTATCGCTTGCATTAGGGTTTGTTCTTAAGATAATATTCCTTTATATGATACTATAATAATCCTCGGTAACTTTACAATATAAGCAAAGCAATGGCGCTTTGGGATTACTCGAAAAAAACGAGTTTTTCCAGTGCGCCGTTTTTTCATTTCACCTAGTGAAAAGTCCTTACACGTCGACGAGGAGGTATTATATTATGGAACTTTCCCAAAAAGTAAGTACCGGTTTCGATATATTAGATGACGTGATTCAATATCTAAGAATGGGAGATAATGTCGTTTTTCAGGTGAAGGAGATTGAGGTATACAAGAGATTTGTTAACGCGTTTATTGCAGAAAAGGCTAGCTCACCTAGAAAGATCATTTATATTCGCTTTGCACAACATACACCGCTTATTGTAAATATGGCTGATGTTGAAATCTTTGTTGTTGATGCTGAGAAAGGGTTCGAGGAGTTTTGCTCCCAAATCCATGAGAAAATTGCACGGGAAGGACGAGACGTTTTTTACATTTTTGATTGCCTATCCGAGCTGTTAGATCGTTGGGCTACGGATTCAATGATCGGGAATTTCTTCAAGGTAACATGTCCTTATCTCTATGAACTAAATACGATAGCCTATTTTGCGACCTACAAGAACCGCAATTCTTTTGATACGACAGCTATTATTCGGGATACAACTCAGGTCTTATTTGATGTTTATGAAGTCAATAGCACAACCTACGTGCACCCTTTAAAAGTTTGGAATCGTTATACCCCCACTCTATTCTTTCCCCATATAGTCATAGGAAATCATTTTATACCCGTTACAAACAGTGGAGAATTGGCAGCTCTCTATTCCCAGCGAGAAGATGATGATGAAAACCCAGAACGAGATCTTGATTATTGGGATCGTCTATTTTTAAAGGCTGGAGAACTCCTTGCCTCCTCGAATTCAGCTCAAGAGAAAGAACGCATTTATCAATTATCCAGAATATTTCTGACCCGTGATAAGCGGATTCTCGGATTAATCCAGCAACATTTTTCCCTCAAAGATATCTTGTCCCTCAAGTCTCGTCTGATTGGTTCAGGGTTTATCGGCGGTAAAGCAGTAGGAATGCTGCTTGCCCGAAAGATTATAATCCAATCGTCTGAGGCATGGAAGGATATCCTCGAGCCTCATGATTCGTTTTATATTGGGTCAGATGTCTTTTACACGTTTCTTGTCGATAATAATTTATGGAAACTTAAGCTGGAACAACGAAGTTCACCGAACCACTATTTTGAAAAGGCCTCTTTACTTCGGGATAAAATACTCCAAGGAGAGTTTAACAGTGTAATAAAACGCAAATTTCTTAGAATGTTGGAGTATTTTGGCCAGTCCCCAATTATTGTGCGTTCTAGCAGTCTTTTAGAAGATGGCTTTGGGAATGCCTTCCCAGGTAAATACGAAAGTATTTTTTGTATTAACCAAGGTACCCTTGATGAAAGGTACCAGCTCTTTGCTGAGGCTGTCCGACAAGTCTTTGCCAGCACTTTAAGTGTAGAAGCACTGGCCTATCGCGAAAAACATGGCTTAACTAGAACAGAAGAACAGATGGCTCTTCTCGTACAAAGAGTGTCGGGATCCAATAAGCAAGACTACTTCTTTCCTGATGTCGCCGGAGTGGGTTTTTCTTATAACACCTACATTTGGGATACTCAAATGAATCCAGAGGCTGGGATGGTAAGGCTTGTTCTCGGATTAGGCACAAGAGCTGTGAATCGGCTTGAAGGCGATTATGCTAGAATTGCTGCCTTAGACAGACCCCTCTCTATACCTTGTGATGGGCTGCAAAGTTTTAGGGCTTATTCACAGCAGAAATTGGACCTCCTAAATATCCGAAATAATCGTCTTGAATGCCTTTCCATACAAGATTTGCTCGATCATCAAGTCGACTTGCATCAAGCCACAATTGCTGAACGAGACTTAAAAACAGAACAAAAAATGAGAGAACTTGGCCTAAGCAGCAACGAATCCTGGGTTTTTAGTTTCAACCCGTTATTTTCTAAAACGGATCTTTCTCAAACCTTCTCAAAACTCCTCAGAACTTTGGAGGAAGCCTATTGCCATCCTGTTGATATAGAATTTACACTAAACTTCAGAAGCAATGGTCGTTATATGATAAACCTCTTACAGTGCAGGCCCTTACAGGTTCAAGGCCCTAAGGAACGCATTCAATTCCACCACGAAATCCCTCTAAATCAAATTATTTTTAAAAGTAATGGTAATTTCATGGGCGGAAATATTCACACGACGATTCATAAAGTCATTATTGTAGACCCACATTCTTATAACTTACTCGGCCAATCCGAGAAATATGAGGTTGCCAGAACCGTAGGGAGGCTTAATAAGCAAATTCTTAAAGAGAGCACTAAAGCACTTCTCCTCGGACCTGGAAGATGGGGATCACGTATTCCCTCGTTAGGCGTTCCCGTCGCTTTTGCAGAGATAAATCACATTTCAATTCTAGGTGAGATCGGATACCGTCAAACTGGATTCCTTCCTGATGTATCCTTCGGAACTCATTTTTTCCAAGACATGATCGAAAGTGAAATTTTCTACCTTGCACTCTTTCCGGAAAAGCAAGAGACCATTTATCAATTAGATTTACTAGAGAACATTGCTCAAAAATCGCTTACCCTACCTTCAGAAATGTCCCATCTCCAAGAGGTTATAAAAGTATATGACCTTGAGCCAGGAGAATCTGGCTTACAATTGATTTCGGATATTAAAAAGCAAGAGATTCAATGCTTTCATCGTACGAATAGCATTTTATAAGTTTAGGGAAACCTCACTTTGGATTCTTCCAGAGTGGGGTTTCCCCTAAGTAATCCAAAAAGGATTATACACCTCCGAAGTGATGAATAATCCTTTTACAAATAGTTTAAGCTTTGAGTTCGATAGTTTCTATTGCAAAGTGAGAACTTTAAAGTTGTTTCTTGGCTAAGAGAACATTCCTTTAGTAAATAGCTCAACAGAATTTATTTATTCATACTTCTTAATGATCTCTTCCGCAACTGATGCTTGGGAAATTCGCAAGTCCATGGCCCTTTTCTGGATGAGGCGAAAAGCTTGAGGTTCGCTCATATTCAACTTTTCCACAAGGGTCCATTTAGCTTGTTCAAGAATCTTGCGTTCATCGATCCTCTTCTTCAAAGTATCTCGCTCATTTTTCAATTGCGTCATTGAATTCCGTACTGAAAGCGCAAAACGAGCAGTTTGAAGCAATGTCAAGCGGTTGATAGGCTTAGGAAGGATCAGGGCACCAACTTTCTCAAGGCTAAATTGCATATTATGCAAATGCTCAGGTCTTGCGATCACTACGATTCCAGCAGAAGTATTATCATGGGTATCAAAAACTAAATCCGTTCCCTGTTCATCGGGCAGCGGAGTGCTAATAATAACCAAATCCAGCAGGGTGTTTAGAAACTGCCGACGCGCTTCATTAGCTGAATGAGCGCAGCTTACCGGATAAAAACCTTCTTTGATGAGCATAGCCTGCATGCTGCTCGCGACCTCAGCTTTTCCACAGACAATAAGTACACTCCCTGCGCTCACTACAATCACCCCTTTAAGCAGGGTAACTACATTTAATAGGATTTAAGATACTTTTTAATCTCCCACGAATGAATTGAGTTATCGTAAGCTTCCCATTCCAAAGCCTTTGCCGCTACGTATTTATTAAATGTATGCTTACCAAGAGTTGAATAAATTAGGGGATCTTTCTTCATCTCTTCAAGGGCAGACAGAAGGTTTGAAGGGAGCTTATCTAGGTTAAGATCTTTTGCTTGCTCTTCCGTTAAGGCGTAAATATTGACATTAATCGGGTCAGCAAGCGGCAAACGATTTTTCAATCCATCAAGCCCAGCTTCTAATACAAGGGCTAAGGTCAAATAAGGATTACAGGTTGGGTCTGGACTTCTAAGTTCAAGCCTAGTTGCTTCTCCCCGGGGTGCAGGGATACGGAGCAAGGGGCTGCGGTTCATATGAGACCACGCGATATGCACCGGGGCTTCAAAGCCTGGTTTTAATCGTTTATACGAATTCACAAGGGGATTAGCGATAGCTGTAATGCCTTTGATATGACGCAATAACCCCGACGTAAAATATTTGGCTGTTTCAGATATATCGTTTGTAGACTCATCCTCTCCAAAGAGGTTAATACCATTACGGATTAAGGACATATTGATATGCATCCCCGAACCATTGACACTGGGAAGCGGCTTGGGCATAAAGGTCGCGTGAAGGCCATTACGCTGTGCTATGATCTTAACAACCATTTTAAACGTCATAATGTTATCAGCTGCTGTAAGAGCATCCGTATATTTGAAATCGATTTCATGCTGTCCAGCCGCTGTTTCATGATGGGACGTTTCGATTTCAAACCCCATTTCCTCTAGGACCATACATATGTCACGACGAGTATTTTCCCCCTGATCGATGGGTGCTAAATCACAATAACTGGCTGAATCATGAGTTATTGTCGTTGGCTGTCCTTCATCATCATTGTAAAACAAAAAGAACTCACACTCTGGACCGACTTGGAAAGTAAAGCCCAAGTCTTGTGCCTTCTGTAACGTTCGTTTAAGTATATAGCGGGAATCCCCCTCAAACTGCGATCCATCATGGTTTTTAATATCGCAGATAAATCTCGCGACCTTGCCCTGCTGAGGCCTCCATGGAATAATCGCGTAGGTATCTGGATCCGGAAATAGAAACATGTCGGAGGCTTCAATACCCGTGAACCCTTCAACGGCAGAGCCATCAAACATAATTCCATTTTGGAAAGCATTTGCAAGCTGCTTATCCGTGATCGCAATATTTTTCATCCTGCCGAGAATATCCGTAAACTGTAAACGAATAAATCGAACGTCATTTTCCTTAACAAGTTCAAGACAATCTTCTTTCGTAAAATGCAATTTGTTGCCCTCCTTTCTTATCAGCTCATTATATATCGCAATGAGTCGAATTTGAAGGCATTGTTCTTAAGCGCCTTACCAGCCACAATAAAGATTGCCATAGGGTCTTTTATTATAAGGGATTAACTTCGAAAAGGGTTTGCCTAAGATCTCTTCACTATTTCCGCCAAAATATTTAACATAGTCGTCAACATAGCGCTTGAGTTTTACATGATCATCCTCAGAAAGTTCCATCACTTTGACTTCTTTGCCCAGTTTATAATCGTCCACTTCACCGCGGATATACATAGTTCCCCCATGCATCCCTGTTCCGCAGTAAGAACCTACGATTTCTTCATGCTGATCAAGTCCTAAACCAAGGACGACAATGACCCCACCAGCCATATATTCACCCAAGAAATCTCCTGCTTTTCCTCCCAAAATAATCGCCGGGACCTTCTCTTGGTATTCCTTCATATGAATTCCAACCCGGTATCCAGCGTTGTCACGGATAAAGATTTCTCCGCCCCGCATTGCATAGCCTACAGTATCACCTGAACCACCGTAAACCACGATTTTTCCATCGTTCATAGTATTCCCAATACTGTCTTGAGTATTTCCTTCAACGAAAATCTCTAAACCGTTCATAAAGGCAGCCATATCATTTCCCGGGGTTCCTTTTAAGGTTAAACGTGCCTTACTCTCGATTCCATCCCCAATATAGCGTTGACCATTCACATTTTTAACGACGAGGTCTTCAGAACCAGTGGCAAGTTCCTCACGAATTTTACCATTCAGTTGTTTATAATAGAGTCCTTTTGCATTGAGTACAATCATATCTGCTCACTTCCTTAAGGTAAGTCTTTGAATGCGCAGTTCCGCCGGAAAATCGATATATCCAAAATCCTCTTTCAAGAGATGCTCTTGAAATGGGGTCACATCGACTTCTTGATCCATGAGTCCTGTGAGAATTCCCGCCCGATCCACGGTATTCAAAGCAATATACCCAACAAGCTTTCCATCGCGCAAAACAATCTTTTTATAGCTCTTCTTAGCTTGATTTTCTAGGACATATTCTTGGAAATCGGGAGAATTCGGTTTAATAATACCTGCCGTGAGCATCGGAAGGTCAAAAAAGCCAATGGCATTCATTGCAAACCCGCCCAGGTATTCCGAGCTTCCTCCAGCCATGTTCACCCCAGCATTAAATCCCTGTTTGTAGGCATTGGGCAAAATTGGTAATACACGGTTTTCTTGATATATCTTATCATATCCTTCGGAGACATCACCCGCAGCATAGACATTATCCACACTGGTTGCCATCTGAGGGTTAACCAAAATCCCCTGATTTAATTTAATTTTCGTATCCCGTACAAGATCTAGATTGGGTCTGACACCAATTGCAAAGATAACCCTATCACATTCCAACTCTTCTCCGTTCTGTAAGCGAACCCCGGTAACCTTGCCATTCTCGCCCATAATCTCAGTTACTGTATTATTTAACTGAAACTTCACACCTTGTTCTTCGAGATGATTCTGGACAATTTGAGCAGCTGATTCATCAAGAATGGCGCTTAGGAGGCGGTTCGAGAGTTCTGCGACCGTCACACTAGCTTCACGTTTAACTAACCCCTCCGTGGCCTTGAGACCAATTAGACCTGCCCCGATTACGACTACTTTGATCCCTGGATA
>JAUZPJ010000091.1 GCA_030706025.1 Bacillota bacterium
AGGTGGTGTAGATAATCGCGAAACAGCAAAAGAACCCCCTGCGCTTGGCCAGCATACCCATGAAGTGCTGCAGAAGTTGCTTGGCGCCACTCCTGCCCAAATAGAAGATTGGAGTAAACGGGGGCTAATTTAACACTTGAAATTCATAGTTCGGAGTGCTATTATTATTTAAACCGTTGATGGGGAAGTAAAACCGCATGACCAACCTTAAAGAGAGTCGAGTAAGGTGGAAGCTCGGCAGGTAACGGAGCGGGTAAATGGGCCCTGGAGGGTGGAGCGAAAAAGCGAAGGCTTAAGTAGCTGCCAACGCAAAGCCAGCGTTATAGGGCTGAGGGTGTGTTGGCACTCTGCATGAGAGGATGCATAATTTTGTGCATCAATTAAGGTGGTACCGCAGATTAACGTCTGTCCTTATTTAGGATAGGCGTTTTATTTTTGTACCCACCCCGTTCTATTCATGACGCATTGGTGAATGGAATGTGCAGAGAAGGAAACCCTAATATTATTTAATTATAATTAAAATAGGGAGGTATCTTCAATGAAAAAACGATTAACGGTAATGATCTCAGTTATTATGACCTTGGCTTTGGTGTTTTCCTTAACGGCTTGTTCACCTAGTAAGACGGGAAATTCGGAGAACTCCGGAAACGCGTCCAGCACAAATGCAAAGAAGAAAATCGGGATCGTGCAAATTGTAGAACATCCTTCTCTGAACACGATTAGAGAGTCTTTGATTAAAGAGTTACAGGCCAAGGGATATAAAGACAACGAAACTATTACAATTGACTATCAGAATGCTCAAGGTGACCAAACGAATCTGAAAACAATTGCCCAAAAATTCGCAAGCAATAAATATGACCTTATCGTCGCTATTGCAACTCCTTCGGCACAGGCTGTTGTGAGTGAGACCAAAGACATTCCCATTCTTTTCTCGGCTTGTACTGATCCCTTGGGATCTGGGTTAGTAACCAATATGGAGAAACCGGGTGCAAACGTAACTGGTACATCAGATGCTGTCTCTGCCGAAAAAATTATGGGGCTTGCCAAACGAATTACTCCAGATATCAAACGAATCGGTGCTTTATACAATTCAAGTGAAACCAATTCCGTATCCGTAATCAATAACCTAAAGGACTATGCAAAGAAAAACAACATGTCGGTAATTGAAGCAACCGTGACCAACTCTTCTGATGTTCAACAGTCTGTCACTTCTTTGGTAGGCAAGGTTGATGCCATCTTCTCGCCCATTGATAATACAGTCGCTTCAGCAATGCCAGTCGTTACACAAGTAGCTAATAAGGCAAAGCTACCTGTCTATGTGGGGGCGGATTCCATGGTGAAAGATGGAGGACTGGCCACTTACGGAATTAATTATGATGTCTTAGGTAAAGAGACTGGAGATATGGCCGTGGAAATACTGAAGGGTAAAAAAGCAGGGGATATCCCAGTGAAAACCATGACCGACATGAACATTTACCTTAATAAGAGTACAGCTAAGGAAATAGGGATCAATTTCCCCGAAGACGTTCTAAAATCAGCAACCCAAGTGTTTGGAGATTAAAAAATAAGGGGTTAAAACGATGACCTTCATGGTTTTACAGGGTTCCTTGGAATTAGGAATAATCTATGCAATCATGGCCCTAGGGGTTTTTATATCCTTTAGAACGCTCAACATGCCTGACCTGAGTGTAGACGGTAGTTTTGTCCTTGGAGCTGCTTTTTCTGCTGTCATGAGTAGCAGTGGACATCCGTTTCTTGCCTTGGGAATCGCGTTTTTGGCAGGATGTGGGGCAGGGTCTATTACAGCATTACTTCATACCAAGTTAAAGATTCAGCCACTCCTTGCTGGAATCCTGACCATGTTGGCACTCTATTCTTTGAACCTAAAGGTGATGGGGGGCAGGGCCAACATCCCCCTGATGAATAAGACGACAGTTTTCAGTATCTTAGAAAAGACAGCTCTTGGAGATAATAGCAAGTTGATTTTTCCGTTGGCAGTGTTATTATTGATGCTGCTGTTGTTATACCTCTTTCTCAAAACACGACTGGGGTTTGTTTTGAGAGCCACAGGGGACAATGACCATATGGTTAGAGCGCTTGGTGTTAATACGGATTCTGTGATTCTCATAGGATTGGCTCTTTCCAATGGACTTGTGGCCTTATCCGGTGCTCTGATAGCCCAGTCTCAATCGTTTGTAGATGTTGGTATGGGAATTGGTATGGTCGTTATCGGGCTGGCCTCAGTGATTATTGGGGAAGTAGTTTTTGGGGTAAAAACTCTACTGAGAAGGCTCATAGCTGTTATTCTCGGCTCCGTTCTTTATCGCTTGATTATCGCCTTTGCACTCGAAATCGGGATGCCCCCGACAGACTTGAAGCTTGTTTCGGCTGTGATTGTTGCCATTGCAATGGCTATGCCAATTATTAAGAAGCGGCTTTCTGCTGTGAAAAGGAGATTTATGGTTAGGCGTCATGAAAGGAGCAAATGATCTCATGCTGAGAGTAGAAGGATTACGTAAGAAGTTTGGACAGGGAAGCAACAACGAAAAACTAGCTTTGGCCGAAATTAATCTATCCTTGCAAGAAGGAGAATTTGTAACGATTATTGGAGGAAATGGAGCTGGAAAGTCGACTCTTCTTAACTGTATTTCTGGGGTATATGAAATTGATGAGGGTAAGATTACTCTTGATACCGTAGATATCACGTTTGATCCAGAGTATAAACGTTCCAAATATATAGGAAGAGTGTTTCAAGACCCGTTGAGGGGAACGGCTTATGATATGACAATCGAAGAAAACCTGGCAATTGCCCTTGCAAAGGGGAAGCCACTAGGGCTGATGCCCGGGGTGACGAAAAAGGAGACGACTCTTTTCAAGGAGCGGCTAGAGCTTCTTGATTTAGGTCTTGAGAATAGAATTAAACAGAAGGTGGGACTCCTTTCCGGTGGCCAGCGTCAAGCTCTCACGCTTCTTATGGCAACAATCGTAAAACCGAAGCTCTTGCTGCTCGATGAACACACTGCTGCCCTTGATCCAACGATTGCTCGCAAAGTTTTACATTTAACCCGCAAAATAGTTGCGGAAGAAAAGCTTTGCACTTTAATGATTACGCATAACATGAAGGCTTCGTTGGAGTTTGGAACTAGGACAATTATGATGCATGAAGGAAAGATAATGATGGATCTTCAGGGCCAAGAGAGAAGCAATATGACGGTGGATCGACTCATTGAGCAATTCGAGAAGCGAAGCGGAGCGGAACTCGATAATGACAGGATGTTGTTAAGTTGAGTGAGTCTTGTCCAAAGGTTATATTTAACAATCTTAGATTAAGGATATGAATGAATTTTATTGACTGTTGTCGCTAATACTATGAGCATAAGGGTGCGTAATGGTCGCGCCAAGCTTTAAAAGGTGTTGATTTTTTACTCAACCATATGTCGTAAGATATATGCATTTGTAAGAAGTTTCGGTCATATACTGCCGAGAGGTTGGCTGTGGCCGGATAGATATCTTGAAAAGCTGAATTAACCATTAATATGGGCAGTGATTTGCTTGATTATGGTCGCAAGATTATCGTCAGGTAATAAGTTGTTTATATTAGGGTTAGGTAGACCATTGCGTGCTCTTATTACCTTTTTTGATAAGTAAGCTTAATCTTTAAAGCCATGCCTTAGGGTGTTGGCTTTAATTATGTTTAAGGCCCTGATTAATATGAAGGATGATGTCGGTTTAAAGTTTTAAAGGATTAATTTTAGCCATAATTCGAAAAAATGCATACAGTATACACGCACAGAATACACGTTTGTATTGACAAGGAGGACAGACCTCTCTATACTTCGATTTAGGGTATATTGTTATATTAGACTAGAAATTGTAGAAAAGAGGAGGAATTAAAAAATGAGAAAAGTGGCTTCGGTTCTCGTCTCTGCCTTGTTGATTGGGGCACTTGCTGTTACAGGATGTGGAACTCAAACGGCTGCACCGAGCTCATCAGGAAGTTCTGGAGGCGGAGATGTTATTAAAATCGGAGTGTTCGAGCCAATGACGGGGGCGAATGCTGCCGGGGGCGCTCTGGAAATCGAAGGGATTAAACTAGCTAACAAACTCTACCCCGAGGTTCTGGGCAAGAAGGTTGAACTGGTAACAGTGGATAATAAATCCGACAAGGTAGAGGCTGCTAGTGCTGCTTCTCGTCTTGTTGAAAAGGAAAAAGTCAACGCAATCATTGGAAGTTGGGGTAGCTCACTTTCTATGGCTGCAGGGGATATCGTAAAAAATGCAAAGGTTCCTACTGTCGCTGCTTCTGCTACTAATCCGCTTGTTACAAAGAACAATGACTTTTATTTCCGAGTCTGCTTTATTGATCCTTTCCAAGGGAAAGTAATGGCAAACTATGCGTTTAATAAATTAAATGCTAAAAAGGTTGCTATTGTCCAAGAAGTTTCTAACGATTATTCTATCGGACTTGCTAAATTTTTCACGGATTCCTTTAAGCAGTTAACTGGAGACCAAAATGCTATTGTTGGTGTAGCGAACTATAATACCGGGGACCAAGATTTTTCAGCCCAGCTTACTAACCTAAAAGCAAATAATCCAGATGTTATCTTCGCACCGGGTAACTTCACAGAATCAGCGCTTCTGATTAAACAAGCTCGACAACTCGGAATTAAAGTTCCTATTATTGGTGGAGATACTTGGGAAACCCCTGAATTTATTGATATCGGAAAAGATGCTGTTGAAGGCTCAGTATTCTCTACTTTCTTTACATCTGAGAAACCTATTACTCCTGAATCCGAAAAATTTCTAGCTGAATACCGCAAAGCTAATCCTGGTAAAGAACCCGCTGCAGTCACTGCTTTGGGATATGATGCTTATATCGTAATTCTTGATGCTATTAAGAAAGCCAATTCAGCTGAACCTGTCAAAATCAAGGAACAACTAGCTAAGACAAAAGACTTCCCAGGTGCTGCTGGTATGATTACCTTTGATGAAAACGGGGATGCAGTTAAAGACGCGGTCATCAAACAGGTCAAGAATGGTAAATTTACCTACATGGATATTGTCAAATCTGCAAAATAACTTTACTTTATAGTAATAAATAAGGGACATTAGTTGCGCTGGATACCGATACGCTTTCCTTCATCGTAAGGGGAGCGTATCTCTTATGAACGGATCGTGCGGCATTTTTTACGGTAATATGGACAATGAGGTGATAAACAAAGGTGATGAACTTAAGTACGTTTATGCAGCATTTGGCCAATGGAATTTCTCTGGGAAGTTTATATGCATTGGTGGCCATCGGCTATACCATGGTTTACGGAACGCTTCGCCTCATCAACTTTGCTCACGGCGATGTATTTATGATGACCACGTATTTCGCATTTTATGGTATCAGCATGTTTATGCTGCCATGGTACGTTTCTTTTATATTAGCAATTATTTTAACGGCGGCTCTCGGAATGCTGCTCGAAAAGGGTGCATATCGACCGCTGCGCGATGCACCGAAGATTTCTATTATGATCTCCGCGATCGGAGCATCTTTTTTACTTGAAAACTTGGCAACTGTAATTTTTGGCGGTCGACCGAAGGCATTTCCAAGTGTTAAATTGTTAATGGACTCGATCAACATTGGATCGGTGTCTATCCAGAGGCTTACTTTCGTAATTCCAATCGTAACGATCGTTTTCCTTATTGGACTTCTATATTTAATCAATCATACGAAAACAGGAATGGCTATGCGGGCGGTAGCTAAAGATTACGAAACAGCTGGGATCATGGGTGTTAATGTCAACATGACTATTTCCCAGACTTTTGCACTCGGTTCAGCATTAGCCGCAGTTGGCGGGATCATGTGGGGTCTTAAATTTCCACAAATTGCTCCACTTATGGGGGTAATGCCAGGGCTTAAAGCCTTTATTGCAGCCGTTATTGGCGGAATCGGAAACATTAAAGGGGCTGTGATCGGCGGTTTTATCCTAGGTATTGGGGAAATCATGATTGTAGCCTTTTTCCCAAGCCTAAGTGGTTATAGGGATGCTTTTGCTTTCATATTTCTGATTGTCATTCTGTTATTTAAGCCGACTGGGATCACCGGCGAGAAAATAGCGGAGAAGGTGTAACTATGAAACAAAAAAAGACACTATTGACAGTTATTTCGATTATTGTGCTATTTATTGGCGTTTATTTCGCAGATCAAAATTTAGATGCCTATAAAACTAGGATTTTAAATCTTTGTGCTATTTACGTCGTACTTGGTTTGAGCATGAATCTAATTAATGGTTTTACCGGGCTTTTTTCCCTTGGACATGCTGGTTTTATGGCGGTCGGTGCTTATACCACGGCTATCCTCACGATGCCTGATGCAGTAAAGGGACAGAACTTTTTCATGGTTCCAATGATGAAGCCTCTTGATACAATGCATATGCCCTTCTTTTTTGCACTTCTAATAGGTGGTATTCTAGCTGGCGTAGTGGGTTATCTTATTGGCGCACCAGCTTTAAGGCTCCGGGGAGACTATCTTGCTATTGCAACCTTGGGATTTGCGGAAATTATTCGCGTAATTTTCACAAATATGCAAACAATTACAAATGGAGCCCTTGGACTTAAAGGGATTCCGGAGTCGTCAAATCTTTGGTGGACGTTTGGGGTTGCCGTAGTGACGGTACTCTTTATCGGGTCGCTTATTAACAGTAGTTATGGTCGGGCGTTTAAGGCCATTCGAGAAGATGAAATCGCCGCCGAAAGCATGGGAATTAGTCTTTTCAAGCATAAAGTGCTAGCTTTTACGATTGGTGCTTTTTTTGCAGGAATTGGTGGTGGTTTGCTAGGTAACTTACTGGGAACAATAGATCCTTTAATGTTCCGTTTCTTCCTTACCTTTAATATTCTGCTGATTATTATTCTTGGGGGAATGGGCAGTATTACCGGGACAATCATTTCTGCATTTATCATTACCATTGCAGGAGAGGCTTTGCGTTTTCTCGATGAATCCATTACGATCGGGAATTTCGTTATTCCAGGTATTTCGGGCATGCGGATGGTCGTCTTTTCGGCCTTGCTAATGATTGTAGTGCTCTTCTTTAATCATGGTATCATGGGAACTAATGAATTCACCTGGGACAAGCTATTTAATAAGTTCGGCAGAAAACCTCTTGTCAAAGGAGGAAATAAACAGTGACACTTTTGGAGGTCAAAAATGTCTCGATGATCTTTGGCGGACTCACTGCAGTCAAGGATTTTAATCTTACCTTAAGCAAAGGGGAAATTGTTGCCTTGATTGGTCCGAACGGTGCGGGGAAAACAACCGCTTTCAATATGATTACCGGTGTCTACAAGCCCTCAATCGGACAAATTAGCTTTAAAGGTAATGATATTACGGGTTGCAGACCGGATCTGATAACAAAGCAAGGGATTGCACGAACATTTCAAAATATCCGCTTGTTTAAGGATTTGACAGTACTGGATAATGTCCTGATCGCCAATCACTTACATCTAAAGTCTAATTTTTTGGAAGCAACCTTAAAACTACCTCGTTATCGTCGCGAGGAGAAGGAAATACGTGAGAAATCGCTGGGCTTACTTGAAAAGGTCGGTTTGGTTAATGCTCAAAGTGAAAAGGCCAGTTCACTTCCCTACGGCATGCAGCGTCGTTTAGAGATCGCCCGGGCCTTAGCGACAAATCCGGAGGTTCTTCTTTTGGACGAGCCGGCCGCTGGCATGAACCCCAAGGAAACGGATGATTTAACAGAGTTTATTTACCAAATACGGGATGAATTCCAGTTGTCAATTTTTATGATTGAACATCATATGCAAGTTGTCATGGGGATTTCGGATCGAATTACTGTTTTTGATCATGGAGTTACGATTGCTGAAGGAACCCCTTATGAGATTCAAAATAACCAGAAGGTGATTGAAGCGTACTTGGGGGTGGCAGAGGATTATGCTTAAAATTGAAAACTTGAGTGTCGCTTATGGTGGGATTGAGGCTCTAAAAGGAATCAGTCTTGAGGTTGAGGAAGGTAAAATTGTCACCTTAGTCGGAGCTAATGGTGCTGGTAAGAGTACTATGCTGCGTTCTATTGTTGGTCTCGTGAAACCCAAAGGAGGCACAATCACTTACCACGGAAAGAACTTGTTGGTGGAAAAACGCCATAACATTGTAAAAAATGGGATCACGTTGGTGCCTGAAGGACGACGAGTGTTTCCGGATATGACGGTTTTGGAAAACTTAAAGCTTGGGGCCTTCACTCGTAAAGATCAGGTCGAAATTAAAAAGGATATGGAATGGGTGTTTACCCTTTTTCCCCGGCTGAAGGAACGTGAATGGCAGTTGGCGGGTACATTGTCAGGGGGCGAGCAGCAGATGCTTGCTGTAGGACGTGCCCTTATGTCTCGACCAAAACTTCTTATGATGGATGAACCATCTCTAGGGTTAGCTCCGCTGATCGTGAAAGATATTTTCAATATCGTCCGGGAGATCCATCGTCAAGGTATGACCATTCTTCTGATTGAACAAAATGCGAATGCTGCACTTCATATCGCAGATGTGGGTTATGTTATTGAAACTGGACGAATAACTCTGAAAGGAACCGGTAAAGAGTTGTTAGCGAACGAAGATGTGAAAAAAGCTTATTTAGGTGAGAGTGTGACAAAATAAGATAGAGGTTATTGAGAGACAAAAATAGTGGCTAGATTGCATATCAATCCCACCACCGTTTTTGTCTCTATTTTGGTTTCCAAAATGGGAATTTTTTATCCCCGAAAGGAAGAAGATTTTTTGCTTTCTAAAGTTATGGGAACACTGGACTTTCTAAAAGTCCCACCAATAAACTCACTGCTGCTTCGACGTCTCGTTGGTCGATTAGTTCAGCAGGGCTGTGCACGTAACGAGTGGGGATCGAGAGAACTCCTGAAGGGACACCTCCTCTAGACAAATGGATTGC
>JAUZPJ010000092.1 GCA_030706025.1 Bacillota bacterium
ATCAAAAGGGCATTTACATACTTGTTCGTTTTAAACTGAGTGTAAAATTTAGTAATGATCACTGAAGCCGTAAATGAGGGAATACAAAGAGCTAGCGAAGCTATTAGCGCACCAAAAATTCCTGCTACTTTGAACCCAATATAAGATGAAGAATCGACAGCAAAAGGTCCGGGAACGACCTGGGCAATGGCAATAACTTTGACGTAATCCGCCAACGATACCCAATTATGGGACACAATCTCTGTCTCAAAGAATGGAATCATGGCATATCCGCCGCCAAAACTGACAGCTCCTATTTTCAGAAATACCAGAAACAATTCAACGAACGTCATTTTGCTTATCACCTGCCCTCATCAAATATAGATTCTTACTTAAGCCAAGCCCAGCCATAAGAAGAAGAATAAAAACGACGTTAACTTTGGTAAAGAGCATAAGGGCAGTAGCTAGAAGGGCCAAGACAATGTCGGAGTAATGTTTGACCGCCGTTTTCCAGGTTTTTTTAACGGTACTGAGAATCAAGGCATCAACTCCCAGAAGAATTCCCGTAAAGGCTTTACGGACAAAGACATTATCCGTAACTCCCCATATAACAAAGGTTAAGAGCAGTATTAAAAAAAAGGTTGGTAGAATAGAAGAAACAGTGGCAATAATGGCGCCTGGAATACCCTTTTTTCGATAACCAATCATTGTCGCCGAATTGACGGAAATGATCCCTGGAAGGGTTTGAGAAATAGCCATAATATCTGTCAATTCATCATTATCAACCCATTGTTTTATTTCGACCACTTCCTTTTGCAATATGGCAACAACGGCATAGCCTCCACCAAAGGCCAAACAGCCAATTTTAAAAAAAGTAATAAACATCTCTAGAAATAGTTTCATAATTTCGCCTTCTCATCATTTACTTTAACAATCGGCTCAGAGGCCATTTCTAAATACGCCTTACTTGAATTTTCTACATGTCTTTTTGCAGCGGCTTCGGCACTAGAGCAGTCATGGTTGCGTAAGGCTTCAATTATCTCATTATGTTCCGTCCATACTTCTTCAGGTCGACCCGGTTTAGAATACGCCACTTGCGTGAATTTAGTAATATACTCACGTAACGTATTAAATAAATTGTATACTCTTGGGCTTTCAGCAGATCTATAGATTATCTCATGAAACTTATCATTCAATTGGTTGGACTTTTTGAAATTTCCGTTAACATGTTCATCTGAAATTTCCTTAGCTAACGCTTCCAAACGTTCCACTTCTTTAGATTTAATTTTAGTTGCCGCAATACTACAAATAAGCGCTTCCAAGGATGTTCTTATGAGGAGAATCTCGATAATATCATCCTTAGAGAATCCAGAAACCACGACCCCTTTGCGTGGGATATGAGTGACTAACTTTTCCAATTCGAGCTTGCGAATTGCTTCACGCACCGGAGTCCTGCTAACCCCCAGTTGTTCCGCAATATCGCGTTCCACAAGTCTCTGTCCTGGTTCTAATTTTCTTTCAAGAATAGCATTTCTCAGAATTGAAAACACTGAATCACGGATATGACCCATATCATCAAATTTAATTGGTAAAAATCGATATTCCAATAGTCTTCTCCCCTTTTAAAATTATATCCATGATAGATAATTAATTATAATCCTTTCAAGGTTTTTTTGGTATACCGTATACCAAAAAATAAAACTTTTGCTTAATTGGCTGATTCGTTTAAATCCGTCGCGTAAGAAACTCAAGAACTGTAGCTAACTCTTAATCGATAGAAAGACCCATATAGATACAATCAAAAAACTGTCCAGAAATACAGAATTCCCTAGTAATCAACCCTTCTTGAATGAATCCTAGTTTCTCATAGACAAAAATCGCTCTATCGTTGTCACTTCGAACTCGAAGGTTAAGTTTACGAATTACACTCGAGTCCTTCGCCCACTGAATCAATTCTCGTACCATTGTAGTTCCGATTCCCTGATCCCAGTAATTCTTAAGCAATGAAACACCGAATTCACCTGTATGCCGTGTTCTTGCCCGGACTCCACCAGTAAAGTGCAAACAGCCAATTACCTTGTTCCCAATTAAGGCGAGAAGCATAATCTTGTTTTTGGCGGTGTAACTTTCTTCGAGGATAGCTTCCTCATCGCTTACCGATACTGATAGCTCACCAGGTCCGAAGGTTAGGAAATCCGATTCTGAACCGATCTTTTGTAAATAATCCACAAGCTCGGAGGCGTCGCTTTTAATACTCTCTCGCAGCAACACAGTTTGCCCGTCTTTTAAAGGAATTGTTTTCATATGACATAACCTCCTTGCATATTACCCTGGTTTGAGCACGATAAAAAGTCTACACTATATTGAAGGTTTTTTGAAGAAGTCCAGTTATTTCATATCCATTCATGAATTAACATATTACCGATTGTAAAATTCCCGACGCGCCATTTATTTTGGCAAGTCGGGAATTTCTATTAAGCTAGGTGCATGAATTTTTTTTCTAAATTATCTCCTACAACAATGTTTTGTATAGAAGTATAAAAACCACACAGCATGATTTTGTTCGTCCGCGGCAGCTCTTTTAAACTTCGCTCTGATGTAGGGATCTTGGGCTTTTTCGGCAATATCCAGATAAAAATCAACGGTATTTTGCTCATCTGTAAGAGCAAACTGCAATCCGTCAACGTAGTTTGATGGACAGGCTTCCGTTATTCTTGGTGTCGGATGTGTCCCAGTGATAGAAACATAAATTTGGGAAAATGTTTTATAGTGTCCAACCTCATCCTTGCGAATCTCAAGGATACGCTTCCTTTCCTCCTCAGTGGGAGCTATTTCGGCCAATTTGGTATAACAAGCGATAGCACTGTACTGTCCGTTAACTGCCTTGAGAATATCTTGTGCTAAATGGTCTGCGCCAGGATACATATATCTACTCCTCCTAACATTAAGCATCTAGTTTATTTTAGATAATTAACATTAGGGAGTGCATGGCACTATAAATAATATTATTAATATGGAATTTGAATAGTAAACTCAGTTCCTTTTCCGACTTCAGAATTTACTTTAATGTCTCCGTTATATAAATTAACAATATGTTTGACAATTGAAAGTCCTAAACCAGTGCCCCCTAGGTTCCTTGACCTTCCTTTATCAACTCTGTAAAAACGTTCAAAGACTCGGCTAATATGCTCAGAAGGTATACCTATCCCCGTATCCTTAACAGAAATAATAACTTTCCCTTGCTCGCGGTAAGCATCGACTGTGACTGACCCATTTTGGGTATTATACTTAATTCCATTATCGACGAGGTTTAAGATTAATTGCTTCATTCTATTTTTATTGGCCTTTAATATAACTTCTTCACTAACCTGATTATGTAGGCTAATATTCTTCTCGTTAGCAATAGTTTGCAATACTTCAAACACAGCATCGATTAGAGATTTTAAACTGAGGCTCACCAAATCAGTCTCCTTAAGTTTTGTCTCGATTTCAGACAATTGGAGAATGTCGTTAATTAAAGCATAAAGCCTCTCCGCCTCAATATCAATAATATCTAAAAATCTGTTAGCTACCTTCTCGTTATTGATAGCACCATTTTTTAAGGTTTCGATAAATCCTCTTATAGAGGTCAAAGGAGTTTTTAATTCATGAGTTACATTGGAAACAAATTCTGTTCTTAATTGCTCTAACTTTCTTATCTTGGTTATATCTTGGATAAATAGAATTCCTCCGGAGTTATTAAGCTCGCTATTTGTGGGTCTAATCGGAGATGTGTTTATCCGCAATATTTTTTCATCAAGGGTAACCTCCCCTTCAAGGGGTTTATTGCGGGTAATAGTCTCTTGAAGAAGATGGTTTAAGTGATTGTTTCTAATATGTTCAGCAAGCTTATCACCTGCAATAGAATGACGACTGTCTAGTTTGAAAATATTAAAGGCTGCAGGATTTAACAAGATGATTTTATTAGTATTGTCAACCGCAACAATGCCGCTCGTGATGCTGTTGACTATGGACTCAACTTCAATCTTTTTATTATTTAAATCAAGGATCGTTTCATCTAACTTAGAAGCCATTTCATTAAAATTCATGGCAAGTTGGCCCAACTCATCCGTTGATTTTAACGAAATTCTCTCAGTATAATTGCCATTAGAAATTTCCTGTGAGGCAAAGATCATTTCTTTGAGAGGTCGAATAATCGATGTCGTTATTCTTAATGAAACGATAATCGTCAAAAGCAAGCCAAATAAAATGACGAGAATTGCATAAAACCAAATCATTTCACCGATTTTTTTCAATTGAGTCAGGGGAACCGACACTCTTACAATAACATTTTGTTTTTGTTTTAAGGGAATTGCGACATATAACATATCTAAGTTTATAGTCTTACTATGACGGATGTCAGAACCGGTAGAGCCTTTTAAGGCTTCTTGAACCTCTTTTCGAGAAAGATGGTTTTCCATCTCTTGATAATTCGCTTCCGAATCCCCCAGGACATGCCCCGAAAAATCGATAAACGTTATTCTAAGTTTATCTTCTGGATAGTTATTAATTTGATTATTCATACTAGCATAATCTTTAGCAATATCATCGTAATTGATTTTAGTGTCTGACTTCAACAAGTAGTATTCAATGGAAAATGCAATGCTTTTAAGCTTATTTTCAACTTCATACTTATAATACTTTTGGGCAATTTCTGACGTAAACACAACAGAAACTATGAGAACAACCATCGTTAAGATTAAATAATATTTGAAAATCTTCTTTTTCATAATTGTTTGCTGTCCTCTTTATCGCTAAAGCGGTATCCAATGCCCCTTACTGTTTCAATATACACGGGATTGTTGGCATCATCTTCGATTTTTTGCCTTAAATACCTGATATGCACATCGACAGTTCTTGTTTCTCCATAATAATCAAAGCCCCATATCTTATCAAGAAGCATTTCTCGAGACAAAACCTTTCCTTTATTGGTAATCAATAGCTTCAAAAGTTCGAACTCTTTAAAGGTCATTTTAATAATTTGTTGATCTTTATAGACCTCATGCCTTGAGGAGTCCAGCGATATTTTACCAACCTTAAGGATATCCGAATTGTTTTCCAAGGAACCAGTTTGTCTTCTAAAGACCACTTTTACTCGGGCAATAAATTCTCTGATGCTGAAGGGCTTGGTGATATAGTCATCAGCACCCAGTTCCAGACCTAAAACCTTATCAAATTCCTCACCTTTAGCCGTGAGCATGATGATCGGTATATTGTTTAAATCGGGATCCTGTTTCAGGCGTCGGCAAATTTCCAGCCCATCGATCCCTGGAAGCATGATGTCTAAAACAAATAAGTTGGGTTTCCTATTAGGACATTCACCCAACATACTTTCGCCGTCGTCAAAGCTCTTAACCTCATACCCGTTTTCTTCAAGGTTAAAGGCGATTAATTCCTGAATATGCTTTTCATCTTCTACAAGGTAAATTAGTTTTTTCATACCGAATCCATCCTATTTAACATTTCCCTTCTAGATATGCGGCTATCCCTACTAATATCTCGTTAAATGGTCATGTTCGCCAATAACATTATACACAATCCATTCACTTATATTGGTTGCATGATCGGCCATGCGCTCTAGATATTTGGCAATAAACATCAGGTTTACCGCTTGCTCCACGGCATCTGGATTGTTCTTCATAATATTAATTAACTCAAGTTTAATCTTAGAAAACAAATCGTCAACCTCATCGTCGCTTCCGCAGACAGATTTCGCCAGATCTACATCTTGTTTTACATAAGCATCGATGGATTTATTAACCATTTGCTTGGCCAACACAGCCATCTTGGGAATATCTATTAAAGGTTTAATATATTTCTCGTGAGCCATTTTAATGGTTATTTCGGCGATATCGGAGGAATGGTCAGCGATTCTTTCCATATCGGTGATGATTTTTAGAGCGGCGCTAATCGTTCTTAGGTCCTTTGCAAGAGGCTGCTGTCGGGCTATGAGATTTAAACAACGTTTTTCTATTTTATCTTCAAGATCATCGATGAGGTCATCATCTTTAAAAATTTTCTCTGCTAGCTCAGCATCCTGCTTTTTCAGAGCGATGATCACTTTTTCTATCGATTCTTCAACAAGGCTTCCCATCTTTATCATATCCGCATGCAAATCGTCAAGCTCTTTTTCAAATAAATTCCTCGCCATAACTTCAACAGCCTCCTTCGCATACTATCTTATCATTATCAGCCAAACCTTCCAGTAATATAATCCTCGGTTCTTTTATCATTGGGAACATTAAATATCTTTTCCGTACAATTATATTCAACAACTTCGCCCATTAGAAAGAACGCTGTTCTATCGGAGATACGTCCTGCTTGCTGCATATTATGGGTAACGATAATGATCGTGTATTTCTCCTTAAGCTCGTCAATCAAGTCTTCAATCTTCAACGTTGATAAGGGGTCTAATGCTGAAGTAGGCTCATCCATGAGTAACACTTCCGGTTCCACCGCTAAAAGCCTAGCAATACATAAACGCTGTTGCTGACCACCCGAGAGACCCAGTGCCGATTTATTAAGGCGGTCTTTCACCTCATCCCATAAAGCGGCACCTCTTAAACTAGACTCCACCATCTCATCGAGTTTGTTTTTATTAGTTTCACCATGAATTCGCGGACCATAAGCCACGTTTTCGTAAACCGATTTGGGAAAAGGATTCGGCCGTTGAAACACCATGCCGAGCCGTTTCCGTAATAATACCAAATCTGTCTCCGAAGCATAAATGTCTTGATCATCAATCGTTACTTGGCCCTCTATTTTGACATTAGGGAGCAAATCATGCATGCGATTAAGGGTTCGTAAAAAGGTCGATTTCCCGCAACCGGAGGGACCGATTAAAGCGGTAACACTTTTATCCGGTATTCTAAGATTAATATCTTTCAAAGCATGATGCTCGCCATAATGGAGATTCAAATTTTCGACGACTAGTTTGTCTCCCATAACTGCCTCCTTAATTCTTTCCCAACATACGTCTTTGCAGCCAGCGACTTGGTAAAACGAGTGCCAGATTAAAGATTAAAACCATTAGAATGAGTAGTGCTGCGGTTCCATTGGCGACTGCATCGGCATTCATCCCTGGCAAGGGATTCGATTTAACCGCAAAAAGATGAACTGCCAGTGTTTCACCTGCCGCCATCGGATTGACATCAAATAACCGTCGGGAAACATTCATACCGGCCGTAAAAATTAAGATGGCAGTTTCCCCTAAGGCTCTCCCTGAAACCAAGGTTACACCCGTTAGAAGTCCTGGTAACGCAGTAGGTAAAACGACCTTCCGCAAGGTTTGCCACATCGTGGCACCAAGTGCCAGACTAGCTTCGCGATAACTTTCAGGAACCGCTCTTAACGACTCTTCAGTCACCCTGACCAATACCGGTAAATTCAAAAGCGCTAAAGTTGCTGCGCCGCCTAAAATTGTAAATCCCAAACCCAAGACATTGACAAAAATAATCATCCCGAAGAGACCAAAAACAATGGACGGGACCGTTGCCAGACTTTCCGTGCTTAACCTAATCAAATCAGTTAGCTTATTACTAGGAGCATATTCCGCGAGGTATATACCAGCGCCGACACCGATCGGTAAGGAAAAAAGGAGAGAGAGAAACAAAATATAGAAGGAATTAAATAATTGAGCACCCACACCGCCCGGAGCACTGAGGAACTGAAGTTTTAAATAGGGCAATCCTCGTCCCAGGATATAGACTAGGAACCAAATCAATATCGCGATAATCAGAAAGGCGACACCCCACAATAAGGCTGTGGCGATTCGATCTTTATGTTTAGCACTCATTATAGGGTCCTCCTTTTAACAGTGGTTCTTACTAAAATAATGAGAGCCAATGAGATGAGCAACAGAATTAACGACATCATAAAAAGGGCATTATTCCAGGTCGAGCCAAAGGGAGTGTTTCCCATTTCCATCACAATATTACTCGTTAAAGTAGAGGTAGGGCTAAATAAGGAATTAGGAAAGCGTGGAGAATTTCCGATAACCATTTGCACCGCCATCGTTTCCCCGATCGCTCGAGCCATTGCTAAAATAACTGCGGTTAAAATACCTGGCGTCGCGGCCGGAATCAAAACCCTCCAGATCGTTTGCCAGCGGGTTGCCCCTAACGCTAGGGATGCTTCTTTATAGGTATCAGGTAACGAACGAAGCGTATCCTCGGTAATACTTATTATCGTGGGCAAAATCATGATTGCGAGTACTAATCCCGCGGCCAAGAGGCCGTAGCCCGTAGCGCTGCCTGTTGTTTTGCGAAGCGTGTTAACAATTACGGTGATACCGACATACCCGTACACTACTGAAGGAATCCCTGCAAAAAGTTCAGTTGCCGGTCTCATAATAGCTCGCATCCATTGGGGGGCGATTTCGGCCATAAATACGGCTCCCGCTAAACCAATGGGTCCTCCGATGAGGATCGCAATGGCTGTTGTTGCCAGGGAACCAGCAATAAAGGTTAAGGCTCCAAACTTACCGCTATCGGGGCTCCACTTACTACTTGTAAAGAACTCCAAAAAGCTGGCCTGTCTGAACGTGGCTAAACCTTGATTTCCCACAAACCAAATAATCGAAACAATCACGAGAGAGACCAAAATAGCACTACTAATGAAAAGATATTTCATTAGACGATCACTAAAGTATATCGATTTTTTCCGAGGCAAAGTTTCCACCTCCGTAATACTCTCTAAAAGCTAATATGTACTTTAGCCTTCCTCTGTAAAGTAAGGATTAACGCATTGTAAAAATTGTGTTAAATACGTATGATCCTTATTGTTTGTATGGGCAACACTGTTCTATACGTAAAGCGTAGTTAACACTTTGCATGACAACCAGAAAAAAGTGAGGCGGTCCGCCGCTTCGTTAGAAACAGCAATCCGCCCCACTGTCTTTGTTTCTTATTTCGTCA
>JAUZPJ010000093.1 GCA_030706025.1 Bacillota bacterium
ACTTGTCGTGCCAATATCCACTGCAACCCCATAAAGTGCTAAAGTGGTATCCCCCATTTCAACGTCTAAAACCTGATTATCCCACAATGTAACCGTCACCACGAAATCCCCAGCCCGCAAAATGCCGGGCAGCTTTTCTAGGGCGAGCATCTTAATACTCACTGTCTCAACATCGAGAATTTTTACTAATTCATCGTGTAAACGGTTCCAATCCCCTCGTTCATCTTGAAGTGACGGTTTAGGTACTTGAACCTTCACTTTCTGAACTCCATGATCGAGATTTACTTGAAGCATATCACGGAGTACTGCCTCTTTGCGATCATAGACCTCAGCAATAACTGGTTCGATCTCCATTCCTTCTTCTGCTTTGACACCACAAGAAAGGCGAAATCCCGCTTCGATTTCTTGGCTTGTCAAATGTTTAAGATCCGACTGCGTTGGCTCAGGAAGCCTTGAATGGAACCGCACTTTACATTTACCACACGATCCCTTTCCACCACAGACATTTTGAACGGGAATTTGATTATGAACTAAGACCTCCATGATGGACTCGCCCTCGGAACCTTCAACAACCCGATTGGGAGTGATCGTTATTTTCATGATTCCCTCCTTCTAATATTTCCAAAGTAATGACTTGCCCTGCTTCGACATAAATGGATTCAGGAGCCTTGATCCCCTTGACTACTGAGGTAAGGAGACTTATATCCCCCTCGATCTCTCCTACCTCCCAACCAAAAAAATCTGCTATTTCTTGCATCTTTTGTCGGTAACGTTCAGGATCTTTGATCCCTGGTGTGATTATAAAGACTGCTTTTTGATAACTTCCATATAAAATCTTAATTAATTTACGTGCTTTCTTTTCACCATACTTAGCTTCATATTCATAGTATTCTTCCAAAGGAGTGCGCCCATAGTCCAACCACCCCTGACTAAAATAGTAAATATGGGAATTTTCACTGAACAATTCCAAATGTCTAGCCTTGGACCCTAACATTAAACCAATACAATCGTGTGTCGCTGGAAATAATAGCGGCACGTGGGGTGACAGTAAACCAAGCATTGAATTTGAACATCGGCCGTAGGTCAGGATGATCAAGTCATAATCCTGGCTCTCATTGATTATTTCCTGAATTTTATCATGCAACATATCCGGTCGAGCGTGGAAGTTGTAATCTAGAAATTCACAATCCATCCCTTGGTCTAATCCCTGTGCATGGACTTCATTCATAGTCGAATGACATCCGATTAATTTAACTCTCAACTACATCATCCTCCACAACACTGGTAAAACTAACCCCTTTGACCCTATTTAGTTTCAGGGAAAAATTCCTTCCTGCTTTGATATATCTGCTTAGATTCATCGTTATCGGAGTTCGGAGGAATAGATACCATTTCGCACTCTCTTTTGAGAATTGCCTCTACGAATTTAAGGTCACCTTTTTCTTCAGAATATATCTTTTCGAATTTTTCACAAGCTTCGTGTACATGTGCTCGATATTTTTCCAGTTCATAACATCCGTTATCAATCAAAGCAAAGGTAGTATAGTTTTTATACATTACTTTAGAAACCTTCCAGCCCTTCTTCTCTCCATATGTCTCAATATATTTCCTGCTGGAGCTTAAAGGATCTTGACCTGAGTCTATCCAATTCTTATTCATATAAAAAGTTCCGGGTCTTTCTGCATGCATACGTTTAAACCGTTCCATAGACCCCAAAATCACCGGAATACAGTCATCAACATTAGGATAAATAAGCTCTAGAGTTTCGGATGAGAGTCCCTTAAGTGAGCCTCCACAGTTTCCTAAGAATAGGAGGACTGTATCTCCGGGATTCAGAACCTTTTCTGCTTCTTTAATCTTTTCCTCGGCTTTAAGATGAAGCTTGTCCGGTACATCATGCATAGCTTGCTCAATCCATAAAATATTAACCTTAATCGACTCTTTAAAGGCCTCTAACTCACCTCTAAAGGCCTCACAGGCAATAATCATTTTTATACTTTCATGCATCGGGTTTTCCTTCCTTTTATCTGCTTTTACAACCCCTTACATTTCATACCATTCCATAGGTGTTAAACCGTTTCATACAAATAGTTCTTTGTAACTTTTGAAAAAACACCTAGGTCTCCGCAACCTAGGTGTTTTATTAATTTAAACTATTTCAGTATTAACCATTTGACCCTGGAAGCTTTTCCGTCTGAAGAACTTTGTAAATGCTATAGCACATAACAATCATGATCAGCATGAATGGGAAGGCCGCGACAATCGAAACCGTCTGTAAGACCGAAAGTGCAGCAGTGCCTCCGCCGACAATGATCAAGATAATTGTGAAGGCGCCCTGTATGATACCCCAGAAGCTACGAATATTTTTGCCAGGATCCATATCGCCGTTGGAAGTCAACATAGCTAATACATACGTCGCTGAATTTGCAGCACCAACAAACGAGGCAACGATGAGGAGAATTGCTAAGGGAGCTGTGATTGAATACAACGGTAACTGTTGCAGTGTCGCAAAAAAGGCAGTAGTATAGTCCGTTTTAACAGCGGCCTGAATAGCTCCATTGGCGATCTTATCCAGATTGAAACCAGCACCACCGTAAATTGATAACCAAATCATAGAGAACCCTGAAGGAAGCAGCGTTACTGCTAAAACAAATTCACGAATGGTACGACCCTTGGAAACACGAGCAACGAATTGTCCGACGAATGGAGCCCAAGCGATCCACCACGCCCAATAGAATACCGTCCAACCCTTTATCCAATCTATATTTCCCATCCAAAAAGTCTGGCCGATAAAGTTTTGTAGGTAGGCTCCAAGAGTATCTGTGAAGTTGTTTAGAATTAAAACCATACCCCCGAACAAGAAAATAAACACCATGAAGCCGATTGAAAGCCATATCTTAATATTGGCCGCAAACTGCATAGCCTTGTGCAAACCAGAGATTGTCGCCAGAGTGAAGAGTACTGTCATGACAGCGATGACAATAGAAATCGTCGTAGGCGTTGCCTTAATTCCCCAAACATATTGCATTCCCGTGGCTATCTGGCTGGATCCAAGACCCAAGCTAGTGGCTACACCGAACACTGTGGCAAATACTGCTAAGATATCAATCGCTTTGCCGATAGGTCCGTAAATACGGTCTCCAATCAGCGGATAAAAAGCGGAACTGATAAGAAATGGCAGATCCTTGCGAAATTGGAAATAGGCTAGGGCTAAGCCTGCAATGGCAAAGATAACCCAAGGATGAATACCCCAATGGAAAAATACAATTCGCATTGCTGTACGCATTGCTTCTGGCGTGGAACCTGTCCCTATAGGGGGAGTCACGTAATCCATGATAGGTTCTGCAACCGACCAGAACACGAGGCCGATACCCATACCTCCACCAAACAACATTGAAAACCACTGGAAGTTAGTAAATTCGGGCTTGTCGTCGTCTTTCCCCAGCTTAATTTTACCGAAACGACTAAACGCGATTCCGTAAATGAAAACCACAAAGAAGGCAACCGCCAAAAGGTATAACCATCCAAAATCAGTCGTCAAGAATGCGAACACAGCATTAGCAACTTTACCCATTTCCTTTGGAAGGAACATTCCGAAAATTACGAACAAAACTATAATTACAGAGGAGATATACATAACGCTGCGATCCGATGTTGAACCCTTACCTTTGCTCATGAATAGCATTACTCCTTTCATAACCTTATTATAGTTTGGGTTGTATTCAAGCCTGATATGCGGAGTTACCAAGCTTTAGAATTACCTCTGGCAAAGTTTAGTACAGTAAGAAGTCCTAGGGACTTTAAAAGAAGAGTATCAATTTAAGGTCCCTAGGATTTAACGACGTTAGTCAATCACTATTATTTAAATTAGTTTGGAGCTTATTTAGCGAGTAGGCGTCCGGCAAGTTCGACCGCTTCGTCAGCAGTTTCAGCCCAACCGTCTGCACCGATTTCATCGGCCCACACTTGACTGGTTGGTCCACCACCGACAAATACTTTGAACTGATCTCTTAGATTATGCTCCTTTAAATAATCAACGAGTTGCTTTTGTCCAATCATGGTTGTCGTTAGAAGAGCACTTGCACCGATAATATCTGCGCCGACTTCTTTTGCTTTTACGACAAAATCCTCGGCTTTAATATCTGTGCCTAAATCAAACACTTTATACCCTGCAGCTGTAAACATAGCACCTGTAATATTCTTACCGATGTCATGAATATCACCTTCTACTGTGCCCAAGACAATCTTACCTTTGCTTTCCCCCTCGCTCATCCCTAATTTAGCGATTTCAGGTTCTAGCAGACCTAACCCGACTTTCATGGCCTCAGCTGACATCATTACATCGGGCAGAAAGGCTTCCCCAGCTTTCCAAGCCTCTCCAATAACTTCAATTCCCTTGATCAAGCCGAGTTGAACTGCGTCAACAGGATTAACTCCTTGATCAATTACTTTTTGAGAGGATTCACTCACGATATCTTCGTCACCATCAATTACTGCTTGTTTTAATTCTGCAAATAGCTCGCTCATTATTAACTCCTCCATTTTGTCTAAAATTATATTGATTTTTAAGGTTTGATTCATCTTGATTCATTACGATCGTTTAGCGATAAATTCTAATAACTGTTTATCAATAGCTTCGTCAAGAGCCGGTGGCACATAATTAGCCAAGACTTCTTGCCATTTTCTATTAGCCCTTTGGTTGGTATCCAACTTTTCTTTAGACCATGATTCAAAAGCAGTCCGGTCACTCAATTGAGCTGTGCGGAACTCCCGTTTATGGTTTTTCCGTGTATGCTTTTGTGTGAGGTAATGTCCGCCCGGACCCACTTTAGCGATGACATCAAAAGCCATTCCGTCTTCATCAAAGGTAAAGCCTTTCATGTAATGCAAGAGCATACCAGCTATTTCGTCGTCCATCATGAACTTTTCGTAAGACATAGCCATGAAATATTGTAGAATCCCGGCAGTATGAAGTACGAAGTTGATACCAGTGGTGCTAGCCGCCATTAAGGTCATCATCGATTCATAGCCAGCTTGAGCATCCACAATCTTAGAATCGTTCAAGCCGCCGCCTGATCGACTAGGAACACCATAGAAACGAGCTAGTTGAGCACTGGCCGATATAAATAACGCGCACTCAGGGCTGCCGATGGAAAGGCTCCCGCTATGCATGTCACTGAGGGCTGAGGTGGAACCGTATACAACAGGTGTTCCTGGATTCACTGATTGGGCAAGGGCGATTCCTGCTAAAACTTCAGCGTTTTGTAATGCTAATGTTCCAGCCAATGCTGCGGGTCCAGTTGAACCAGCCATAACCAAAGAAGCGATCACAACAGCTTGTCCAGCTTTAGCATAGGCCATCATGGCCCCTAACATTCTTCCATCATATTTCAAAGGGGTTAAGGAGTTAATGAGGGAAATAAGCACTGGTTTTTCTTTAATAACATCTTTACCGCCAAAGAGGATCGATGCTATTTCTATGGAATCTTCGGCGCGTTCCTGACCCTCGGCACTACCCATGAAGCACTTGTCCGAGTTCTTTATTGAGCTATAAAGCATTTTTAAATGGCGAACTTCATCCGGTATATCTTGCGGTTCAGCGACTGTTCCACCTGTCATATGCAAGTTTTTACTAGCCCCTGCCAACTTAACGATGTTATCATAATCCTGCATCGTGGTTTTTCGACGATTTCCATCAACGTCATGAATGAAGGGAGCCCCATAGCCCGGCATATAAATGATATTGTCTCCGCCACAGACTAAATTGTGTTCTGGATTACGTGCATGAAGAGTAAATTGTGAAGGAGCTAGTTTTACTTTAGCCTCAATAAATTCTCTCGTGAAATGAACACGGTTACCTTCTACTTTTTGTCCTTCAGCTTTAAATACTTCCAAAGCCGGTTCATATTCAAACTCCATACCGATCTCTTCTAGGATTTTCATGGTTTCTTCATGAATCGTTTTTACTTGTTCCTCTGTCAAGACGTCATACTTACGTAACATAGCAGCTAACACCCCTCTAAAAGTTTTTAACCATACTTTCTAGTGAAAAACCCTAACGATAGGTTCTAGAAAATCTTCATTAATGGATGATCAGGTGTACCTAATTTGACACCAGTCAGTTTATTATTATAGGCCATCATTGCATCGGTCGTTGCCATTGCCCTGTAAACCCAAGGAGCATTAACCATTGGACCGTAGAGAACAAAGTCGGCGCCTTGAGTCACCGGATATGTGAAGACGGAAGCTCCGGCTACTTCGAAGAATGGAGTTCCTTTAGAACGCATTTTCTTCCACAAATAAACGGCGTTTGAAGGAGCACATCCGCCTGGATATCCGAACTCTTGTTTAACAACATTAATAGCCTCACTAGTCCAGCTATTACTTGCAACATCTAAAACACCTGGATCGACTAAGAACTGCTCAAGTCCCGCTCTCTTTGCTACGTCGATTAAACCCTCTTTTTCTCCATCACCTTTTAAGAGCTTAATTCTAGCTTGAGGCTTTAACGCTTTTTTACTAAAGGCTAGAATGACGGCAGTTTTAATTCCGCTTTCCTTGATGACGGCTAACTCTTCCTCAGAATAATGCTCTTCGATCGAGTTATAGATTAGTCTTTTTTGCACTTCCGAATCACCGATAAAGTTTTTCAAAGCGCCCACCCGTACTTCAGGACTGATACTATCCAATAAAAATGGAGCTGTTGTGTTTTTCATGACAAATTCTACATAACGTGTTAATGCCTCTACAGATTCACCTAAAACATCGATAATAAAAGGATTACCCGTTTCTGCACTCAATTCAGCTTCTTGATCTAGCAGCGCTTTTGCAGCTGTTTCATCGAAGATACCCTTCATTCCGTCTGAAACAATTTTATGACCCCTATAGAAGATGCTGCCGATGAGTACGGTAGGGTATTGGCCTGGCTGACCGCCTACTTTTACTCCGTTAATGTCGTAGACGTGTTGTTCTGTCGTATAATTCAACATTGTTGATTCCCCTCACATTTTTATATTGATTAGAACGTTATACTCTCATAAAGCGTTCTTAGGATAACCATTTCTAGAAATAGAATTCTTAGCTTGAAAATTCGAACTTATTCCCTTGCTTAGGCACCGCGATTTTGTGTAGTTCACCCCCATATGTGATAATAATCTGCTGCAATTTTTTGATTATATCCTGTGCCATTATCATAGCATCTTATTACCAACATATTTCACTACATTTATGCTCGTTTTACTACATTTAAGGCTGTAATGCAAAATTCCGACTAATTGTGACTATTCTTTAAACTTCTCCCAAAAAAACTAAGACTCAGGAGAATCTCCTGAGTCTTGGTTTTTTTTCAAATTATTTGCTTTTTATTCAATCCAGCTATTCACTAAACTTTTATTTTCCTCTACCCACTTCTTGGCAGCATCTTGGGGTGCTAGACCTTGATTTATCAGACCCTCTAGACTTCCTATTTGTTGGTCATTTAACTTAAACTTTTTTAACATTGCCGCAATCGCCGGTTGCTTTTGGGTAAATTCTTTATTCGCTAAACTATGCAGACCCTCTGCTGCTCCAAAAGCTTTCTTAGGATCTGACAAATATTTAAGCTCATATTTACTAAACATCCAGTGGGGACTCCATCCAGTGACCACTAGCCATTTATTGGCCTTATACGCTTTATCTAAAGTTGCTAACATAGCAGCTTCACTGCCTTGAGATATTTCATAGCTTAGAGCATAGTCCTTTACAGCCTTATCGGTCGACTTCATAATTCCCGCACCAGGATCAATCCCTATAATCTGACCACTAAATTTACTCTTTTGGGCGTTTAATTCATCGATAGTATTGATACTTACATATTTAGGCACCACTAAGCCTATTTTAGCCTCACCTTGATACCAGGAGCCATAGTCATCAAGTTTGTTCTTGTATTTTTCCCAATAAGCCTGTTGTGTTATAGGTAACCAACTGTCCAAGAATAAATCTAAGTCGCCTTTACTTAAGCCAACAAAGAGCGGCGCAACATCTACACTCGTCAATTCCACCTGATAACCCTTTTCTCTTAAAATCTCTTGCCAAAGATAGGTGACTGCAACATCCTCTTGCCAATTGATATAACCGATTTTGACTGTAGCTTTAGTACCTTGTTCACCTTGCGGTTGCCCACAGCCAGCTACTAACGTAATTACAAGTAAAAGGCCCAAGGCAATTGTACCTATTTTTGACCATTTTCCTTTTTTTTTCATGATTAACCCCCCCTGATTAAAGTTTTTCATCTCCTGGGACTATGAATAAACCCTTGGCCCAAACGATCTAAAATCATAGCCAAAATAACCACGGCCAAACCATTTTCGAAGCCTTTACCAATATCCATCTGAGAAATGCCAGCCAAAACACCCTGCCCAAAACCACCGGAGCCGATCATTGCTGCAATAACAACCATCGATAACGACAACATCATTGTCTGGTTGATCCCTGCCATAATCGTTGGCATTGCCAACGGCAGCTGGATTTTCCAGAGTAATTGGAATGGAGTTGAACCAAAAGCCTCTCCCACTTCTACTAAATCAACCGGTACCTGTCTAATTCCCAAATTCGTTAACCTAATGACAGGGGGCATAGCAAAAACAACCGTTGCAAAAACAGCAGGTACAGTTCCTAAACCAAAAAACATTAATGCCGGGATCAAGTAAACAAAGGACGGCATAGTTTGCATGAAATCCAGAATCGGAGACATTAGATGCTCAAACGTTTGATTGCGTGCTGCTAAAATGCCGAGTGGAAGCCCGATAATGATGGACACAAGGGCAGAAATAATTACTAGCACTAATGTATCTATAAGAGCAGGCCAGAGTTGCAAGTCATAAATCAAGATAAGTCCTATCGTTGAACCGATCGCTAAACGCCATCCCCTTACTCGCCATGC
>JAUZPJ010000094.1 GCA_030706025.1 Bacillota bacterium
ATCTATAAATCATTCAAACATAAACTGAGAGCAACTTATACGCTGCAAATGTTTATAGTGCTGATTCTAATCTGTGCTTTTTTGTATTATCAAGTGGGTAACATTATAAACCCTCTTATTAGTCATGTCGGTTTACAGGTTGTAGCTGGAGAAGCACAAAACCTTGGAGAACGGTTTGACAATCAAGGAAATATATTAGAACAACTTGCCAGTACAGAACCCTTCAAAAAGGGGAATTTTTCAAGTATCAAAAAAGAGATAGACAATCAAATGATGAGGCATCAAGATTTATGGCTATCCATGAAATACAAGTCGTTGACCGGCGAAGAATATGAGAAAAACTCAGGTAATAATAAATTGTCCGTTAGTTATGAGGAAGAATTATTAGCAGGAGATAAACTTACGTTGATATCAAAACCGTTTGTTGATGACAGGGACGGTGAATACGTTAACTATATCGGTACGAAGGTTATGGATAATGATGGGAGAGTAAAAGGATTAATCATAATTAACGTACCCGTCAAACAATTAATGGGGTCACTAGTAAAAGCAAAAGTAAGCCAATTTACTGAAATGTGGTTTCTCGATTCAAGAGGTCAAGCAATCATAAATCGAACGATGGAAAAACGGCCGATGTCTAATATTGAAAATTTTGAAAAACTAAGTTCCGATCAGCCTACAGGAGAAGTAGAAATCACGACTCAAGAGGATCGATCAACGTATATAATTTATTCTCAAGTACCTAATACTGAGGGTTTATATTTAGCAATAGGACTAGAAAATAATGAATCTTCAGAAGCTATGAGATTTTTATTAGTCTTAATTCTAGGAGGTGCATTAATTGCTTGCCTTTTAATTTTCGTTGCGGCTAATAAAATGACTAATGTAATGACGAAACCGCTCACTCGTATGGTTGAAATTATCCAGTACTCTGATGGTACAAATATCGAAATACCAAATGACCTTAAGGCCAGTAAAGATGAGATTGGAATCCTTGCTAATACCATCGACGAAATGGCAAGCAATATTCGTAAGAATGTACAAGCCCTTAACAGCGAGATTAAGGAACGTCAAAAAGCCGAACAAGAGCTGATTCTTTTAAATGTGGAACTAGAGGGTCGTGTAAAAGATCGAACCGTAGCCTTAACAGAGGTCACCAATAACTTAGCTATTTCGGAAGATAGGTTTAGGATTGCGATGGAAGCATCCCATATTGGGTTATATGATTCAGATTGTTGCAATAATGCGATGGTGGTTAATGGTGTTTTTCTTGAATTAATTAATTCACTGGAGTATAAGCAGAATCTCATTAAAGGGAGCGATTGGGTCCAGTTCAATGGACAATTGGAAGATTTCGTCTACGAAAAAGATCTCTCGAATATTGCGCCATTAAATGACAATAGTTTGACAGTGATAGGAGAAGATTTTTATACTGAGTTTCGATTAAAGGAAGATCCGAATTGTTGGTTGTCATTTTTCGGACAAGTTATAAAAAGGGATGAATCTGGAAAAGTCCACAGGTTCATTGGAGTTCTGCAAAATATATCGGAAAGAAAAAGGACCGAGGTAGAACTTAAGGCTGCCATGGTAGAAGCGGAAGAAGCAAGCCGTGCAAAAAGCCAATTCCTTGCCAATATGAGTCATGAAATTAGAACACCCATGAATGCCATTATGGGACTTGCTCATTTACTGAGTCAATCAGATTTAAAGGATCACCAAAAGAATTATGTTTCAAAAATTGGAGGAGCATCAACGACACTCCTTAGAATTATCAATGATATTTTAGATTTTTCTAAAATCGAGGCGGGGAAACTTGAAATAGAAGCCATTAAATTTAGTATCGATAAAGTACTAGAGAATGTATCGAATCTATATACACTTACTGCAACGAATAAGGGAATTGATCTTAATTTTGATACAGGGGAAGCAGTGCCGAATGTCCTGATCGGTGATCCGCTCCGCTTGGAACAAATTCTATCTAATTTGACGACGAATGCTATAAAATTTACGAACCAAGGAGAAGTTAATGTCACGGTAGGGATTCTCGATGAAACAGAAAACAAGGTTAAGCTCCATTTTAGTGTTACCGATACAGGGATTGGGATAACAAAGGAGCAAATTGGAAGACTGTTCACATCGTTTACTCAGGCAGATGGTTCGATGACAAGAAAATATGGTGGGACAGGGCTTGGACTAACCATTTCAAAGCAACTGGTAGAACTCATGAACGGTGAGATTTGGGTGGAAAGCGTTCTTGGAGAAGGGGCTTCCTTTCAATTTGTGGTCCAATTTGATAAAGCGTTAGATTTAGATAAACCTAGTTATTCAGGTTATCCGGATTTACAAGGAAAAAAAGTGTTAGTGGTCGATCATAATAAAACGTCATTGATCATTCTTGAAAGAATGCTTAGTTCATTTTCCTTTGAGGTCACAGCGCTTAGAAATCCTTTTGAGGCTATTGAACTGCTTCAAAAGGTAGACTTTGATCTTCTTGTGCTAGATTTCAACTTGCCGGAGTTATCAGGAATAGAACTTTATAAAAGGTTAGTAGCTAATACAGAAATCACATTGCCGAAAACGATTTTCGTTAGTGTTACTGGTCGTGAAAGTTATTATAATCAAGTCAATCAATTGGGGATTAATAATCTCTTGGTGAAACCAATTAATCAATCCTTAATGTTTGATGCGGTTATGAATGCTTTAAAAGGAACTGCTTGGAGTCAAGCGAATAAGGTCCAACATGAAAAAAGCCCTATTGTGTATCAAAGGGCGCTCGCGGATAAACGTGTCCTGCTTGTTGAAGATAATGATATCAATCAGTTGGTTGCTAAGGATATTTTAGAGCAAGTCGGTATTCATGTAAGTATTGCCAGGAATGGTGAAGAAGCCATAAAACATGTCCATGCCAATAAATTTGATGCAGTTCTGATGGATGTTCAAATGCCTATTATGGATGGGTACCAGGCTACGGGAATTCTTCGAAGAACCTATTCAAGTTCAGAATTGCCCATTATAGCAATGACAGCCAATGCGCTGAGGGGTGATCGGGAACGAAGTATCGAGTCCGGCATGAATGATTATATTTCAAAACCCATTGACCCAAAGCTTTTGTTGGAAACCCTTGAAAAATGGCTCCTTGGGAATCGTGTGAAAAATAATGGAAAATCCATGAAGGAGAACCCAGCTGAAACGATTCAAGTATTAGAGTTTGAAAGAACTCTCCTTCGACTAGGCAATAAACGAGAGTTTTATAATGATTTATTAAAGAGATACTTCGATAATTATCTTCACTTGGTCAACGATCTTTCTGATATGAGAATCAACCAGAAAGAGGATGAAGCCAAACGATTGATCCATAGTCTGAAAAGTGTTACCGGAACGATTGGAGCTATGAAGCTCAACCATTTTATTGTTCAGTTTGAAGAAGGATATGAGTCCTACGATGAGAAGAGCCTCGGTGAAAAGTTTCAGGAACTTTCTAACTTAAATGAGGAACTATTAAAGACGATCAGAGGGATTATTTCGATCAAGGATTCTGAGGAAAAACCGCTAAACGCTGATTTTAAGGTCGATAAGGCATTAAGCGAATTACTGGATGCGTTAGAAAAAGCTCGTGCGAAAGAAATAAAAGATAGTATGAACTACTTGGCAGCCCATACTCAGGATATGCCCATTCGTACACAAATCAACGAAATAAAGAAACGTGTTGATCGCTATCGTTTTAAAGAGGCTAAGGTTATGGTAGAGGAAACCATGGATCTATTAAAGGAGCACAACAATGGATAGACAAAAGACGATCATGATCGTTGATGATACCGAAATGAATATCGATATTTTGGTTGAGGCGCTTCAGGAGGATTATGAATTGATTATTGCCATAAATGGGTTAGAGGCAATTGAATTACTTCAAGAACAGAAACCTGATTTAATTCTTTTAGATATCATGATGCCTGAGATGGATGGATATGAGGTTTTAAAAGCAATCAAGAAAACTCCAGATCTCGTGGATATTCCGGTTATTTTACTTTCGGCGATTACGGATCGTGATTCGAAGACCATGGGCTTTTCCTTAGGTGCAGTGGATTATGTTACTAAGCCCTTTGAAATGGTTGAGGTTAAGGCCAGAGTTAGAACCCAACTAAAATTTCAAGAAGCTCGTCTCCTTTTAGAAAATCAAAATCTTTTTTTAGAAGAAAAAGTGAAAGAAAGGACGAAGCTTCTGGAACGAACGAACTCAGCTGCCATCTACTGCCTTGCTGCAGTTGCAGAGACACGGGACCCGGAAACAGGGGAACATATCAAACGAACGCAGGAATATATCAGAGAGTTGGCGCTGGAATTACAGGGCGAGGATGAGTATAAAGAGGTTCTCACCAAGGAGTATATCGAGCTGTTATATCAATCAGCTCCTTTACACGATATTGGCAAAGTTGGGGTAAGGGATAGTATTCTTCTGAAACCGGGACGTTTGACGGAGGAAGAATTTGAAGAAATGAAAAAACATACGATTTATGGTGGAGAATCATTAATGGTGGGTATCAAGGAATTGGGGGAAGATTCCTTCTTGACGCTGGCGAAGGAAATTGCCTTAACGCACCATGAAAAATGGGATGGGACAGGCTATCCAAGGGGATTATCCAAAGCTGAAATACCCATCTCAGGACGGCTTATGGCACTCAGCGATGTGTATGATGCTCTGATTTGTAAGAGAGTCTATAAGAATGCCATGTCCCATGATGAGGCTAAAACGATTATTCTAGAGGGCAGAGGAACACATTTTGACCCGGATATTGTGGATGCTTTTATAAAACGAGAAGCGAACTTTATTAAAATTATGGGGAGATTTAGGAATAGTTAGGTTATGGCTTCTCTCTCGAGTTTGATTTGCCTGGTAGTCCCTAAACGTAATGGAACGTGTTCAATTTTAACATCCGTATGTTCCAGTCCAAACCATCGCACAGGAGAAACAGTGATGTTCTTTATCCCGAGTTTAAATTGCATGATTAGACGTTCATATAAAGGGAGGTCGGTATCATTCGGCAGTTCTTCACGGACTAAAACGAAACAGAAATCTCCAATGTTACGATTTACTGTCGTTGTAGAATACAATTGAGGCTGCTCTTTTATTTCGTGTGACTTCATAAGATCTGTGACAACTTGTCTTAAATACGTACTCACTTTTTGTTCAACCCTAAATCCTAAGCGCAGTTGAACTTTGAAAACATAATCGGTTCCAAAATTTTCAACGGAATAGGCCATTGTTCTCGGTTCATCGGTTACCTGTATGTTGACAAACCAATAAACTTCTGCTCTTTTCGGCCGTTTATCTAAAATCGAGTAAATAATCTCATTGTTTACATGTCCTGGTTTTGATTTACTGGTTAGATAAACCAAGTTTGAGGCATAGACCGGAAAACGTCCATCACTTTTAAGATTTCCAAGCTTATTTATATACTTTTCCAGTGAAACTTCTTTCGTCGCGACTTGTTCAAACATGGTTGCTTTATACCATAACATCATCAATATTAAAATGAGTGAAGCAATAATCACTGTGATATATCCACCGTGGAGGAATTTTACAGCACTCGAAACGAAAAAAGCAGTTTCCAACGTCCCAAAAACGATAATCATCAACAGTGATAATGCCCAGGATACCTTTTTTTGAAGAAGGTAATTGAACAACAAGATTGTCGTCATCAGCATGGTAATTGTAATCGCTAACCCATAAGCCGATTCCATATGTGCGGATGTTTTAAAGAATAAGACCACTCCGATACAAGAAAACATTAAGATAAAATTGACTAAGGGAATGTACATTTGGCCTTTTGACATCGCCGGATAGTAGATTTTTAATCTCGGCAGCAAATCTAACTTAATAGCTTCCGAGACGAGTGTAAAGGATCCAGTAATTAGAGCTTGGGAAGCAATAATCGCTGCTAAAGTAGCAAAGACAACACCGATAATACGAAAATTATGGGGCATCATTTCAAAAAAAGGATTAGCCATCATAGCTTGCAGTCCCTGATTGTCTTTGACCTGTAATAGCCAAGCTCCTTGACCAAAATAGTTGAGCAGCAAGCAAATTTTAACAAAAGGCCAGCTTCCGTAAATATTTTTTCGTCCTACATGTCCTAAATCCGAATACAACGCTTCTGCCCCTGTTGTAGCCAAGAATACGCTGCCCAAAATTGCAAAACCGACTTTATTTTCATCGCTAAACAACAGTTTAATTCCATAGTAGGGAGAAAATGATTTTAAGATCTCTAGGTTCCCAAAAATATGCATAACACCTAGAACCCCTAACATGATAAACCATAAAACCATAATGGGTCCAAATAATCGTCCTATGATCTCAGTCCCCGTTCGTTGTATTAGAAACAGGACACAAAGAATAATAATGGTAATTAAAATAACAGTGGATTGGCTGGATCCAAAGCTATTTACATAGGCCGGAATCCCGTTTAATCCTTCCACAGCCGTTGTGACGGTAACGGCCGGCGTTAAAATACCGTCCGCTAAAAGTGCAGCCCCACCAATCATCGCTGGAATAATCAGCCAGGCACCCATCTTTCGAATCAGTGAATACAGTGCCAGGATGCCGCCTTCACCATGATTATCTGCTTTGAGTGCAATCATGACGTACTTAATAGTAGTGAGTAACGTAAGAGTCCAGAAAATAAGGGAAAGGGAACCATAGATAAAATCATTGGTAATCGATCTCAATCCACCGTTTCCTTCAACCAATGCCTTCATAACATATAATGGCGATGTACCAATATCACCATAGACAACACCGATTGTTATGAGCATACCGGCTAAGGTTAATGGTCGCTCCTTGCAGATATTTAATGCCTTTTCCATTTATTTATCCCTTCATATCCTTTTATCAGTAGATTAATTTTCTAAGCCTTTTAACTAGGTTCTTTTGACCAGTTTTAATTGGGTCGTCGCGGGAAGTTTTCCCGGTTTAGCGCAAGATTATTAGCCTCTCTCTTCTTAGATTTAAAAATAAATGCCATGCTTTAGCATTCCCAAAAAAAAGAAAAACCCCCATATGGGGTTAATGCAACGTGCATAACAAACCAAAGGGTATGGTTTGCATTTTTACCCCCTTTCAACGCTTACGAGGTTAGCTGTCGGGTTCGGGTCGAAAGGAATAACCCGTCACATTGAGTGATTCACCCCATTTGGCTAATCGTTAGCCCGAACATGGTTCCCCCGTTTCTTAGAATTCAGCGCTGGCTTCATTTAATTGCTATTCATCATAATCCCTTTATATTGGATTGTATAGCATCAATTTGGAGCAGATACTATCTAAATTCTCCAATTATGCCGGGACTTCACTGAAATTTGTTCCATTATTAGTCATGTGCATTATATCAGCATTTTACGTTCATTTGCTCAACCTTTAAATTTTTATGCCTTCTAAATATTCCTTGAACATTAAAAGCAGCACATAGGCATCGTCTAAATCACTTAGTAACTTTTCCACCATTCCAGCAAGTTTAGTCTCTCAAGCTCATGCTTCTGAATAATTTTAGGCAACCCCAAGGAAAATGAATATCACCCAGATATTTGAATGAAGTCATAGAGGTAAGAAATAAGGGAGGATCACCGAATGGCAAAACTAAAAGTAGCTCAACTTCAGACGCGTGTGCATGCTGATAAAATGAAAAACATCGAGGCTCTAGATCCTCTTTTGGATATTGTTACTCGTGAAAATGTGGATATGGTCACTCTGCCCGAAATGTTTGCTTGCCCTTATGAGACCACCAAATTCCCCATCTATGCGGAAAGGAAGGGGGAGGCTATGTGGACAGCTTGCTCTAACTTGGCAAAGCAGCATCATATTTACTTGTCCGCAGGCTCCGTGCCCGAGGTGGACGATAAAGGCCGGGTGTTCAATACTGCCTATGTCTTTGACCGAGAGGGCAAGCAAATTGCTAAGCACCGCAAAGCTCACCTCTTCGATATTAATGTACATGGCGGACAGTATTTCAAGGAATCGGATACGTTGACTCCCGGTAATCAGGTGACAGTGTTCGAAACAGAATTTTGCAAAATGGGTATCTGTATCTGCTATGATTTCCGGTTCCCGGAGTTGGCCCGGCTCATGGCTGTAAGGGGAGCCAAGATCATCCTTGTACCCGCCGCCTTCAATATGACCACCGGTCCAGCGCATTGGGAATTAATGTTCCGCTCCAGAGCGCTGGACAATCAAGTCTATGCTTTGGGGACTGCCCCCGCCCGTGATCTGTCTGCGGGATATGTCTCTTGGGGCCATAGTATTGCCGTCAGCCCTTGGGGCAATGTGATGGGTCAGATGGAGGAGGCTGAAGATTATATGATCCATGAACTGGATTTAGCGACAGTAGATCAGGTTCGCGCCCAGTTGCCCCTTTTGGTCCATAGGAGAACGGATATGTATCTGCTGGAGGAACACATGGCGAGGGCCCTCTGACTTTGCACCCCAGAACGGAACAATAAGAGATTATAAGAATTTAGTGAGATTTCAATTAAAAACGATTTGACGATAGCCAAGTTAAATATAACCTGATATACTCAATTTGGGCAGTATCATTAGAACTGCACCTTTTTCGGAATCTGAACAATTTAATGGTTCTGCCTAGACCTGTTACGGGCCAGGACAGAGGGATGAAACTGTTATATTTAAAAAGTCCCTTCTGCCTATAGGGACTTTTTTTATAGTTCAACATTGTTTCTCACCTCTCCTGAAAAAAGGAGGAGAAATTATGAAATCAACAAAAGACTTCTTGGAAATGAAAAATCAAAGAAAAAAGATTGTTATGTTAACTGCCTACGATTATCCATCAGCCAAGCAAGCAGAGCAAGCAGATGTGGACGTGATTCTTGTTGGTGATTC
>JAUZPJ010000095.1 GCA_030706025.1 Bacillota bacterium
GATAAAGTGCTTATGATATATCATAATATTTACAATTCCTGGTCTTGGATAGGCGGCCATGCTGATGGAGAAGAAGACTTATTAGCGGTTGCGATGAAAGAATTGAAGGAGGAAACTGGGGTAATGAATGTTCACCCCGTTAGCACGGATATTTTCTCCTTGGATATACTAACGGTGGTAGGGCACACAAAAAGGGGAAAGTTCGTGTCCCCGCATTTACATTTATCTGTTGCTTATTTAATTGAGGCAGATGAAAACGATTTACTAATTGTTAAAGAGGATGAAAATAGCGGAGTTCGATGGATTCCCATTGATGAAATCATTACCTTTAGTACTGAACCCCACATGCAGATGGTATACAAGAAGTTAATTTCAAAAATTAGAGAATTAAAGAGTTAAGAAAAGTTTTTATTATTCCAAAGTGATTGCTGCTACTGGACAAATATTTGCTGCATCTTTTGCTTTTTTTTCGATATCTTGAGGCACTGGGTTTGTGTAAGCTTCAGCCATGTTAAAACTATTTATTCTGAAGACTTCTTCGCAAATTGCTACACAGGTACCGCATCCGGTACAATCTGAATTTACAGCAGCATACATATTTTTCTCCTTTTCGTAAAAATTTTAAGGTAATTAAAGATAGAATATCGTGGAAACCGCTTTGTGGTCAATAATAAATTGTAACATTTCGAAAAAAATCAGAATTGCAGCGTAAGATGTCTCTAACCTATCAGTAATAATTATATCCGTAATTTCGACGAAATTTAATAATTAGATTTAGGATGGCAATGGAGGAAGGATGTAGTATGTGAAGAAATCATTGTAATTTTTTACGACAAAATATATAATAATTTTATTCTTAGTATTTTGAGCACAAGCTTTATAGAGATTTTTCCTCTATAAAGCTTTTTTGTTGCTGAGGAGGTGATTTAAAAGGAATTAGATAAATCAAAATGCTATTGGAAAGTTGGTTTTGTACGGAAATCTTAGAGGAAAATGGAATAAAAGAGGAGGAAAGTTTAGGAATGAGATTAAAACACAAATGGACAGTCCTGGTCACCTTGCTGGTTTCTTTACTACTTATTATTTCCGGCTGTGGGACCAAGACCGCGGAAACGAAATCACAACAACCGGAGGCCAGCAAAGAGAAAATTAAGGTGGCTTTTGTATACGTTGGACCGGTGGGAGATGCGGGATGGAGTGCCAGTCATGACGAAGGTCGTAAATACATGGTAGAAAAAATGCCTAACGTCGAAACAAGCATTGTAGAATCCGTACCTGAGGGCGCCGATGCCGAACGTGTTATTACCCAACTGGCTGAAAAAGGGAACAAAATTATTTTCACGACCAGCTTTGGATATATGGATCCGACCATCAATGTGGCAAAGAAATTCCCTGACGTTGTGTTTATGCATTGCTCCGGTTATAAAACTGCTGATAATGTAGGTACTTATTTCGGCCGCATGTACCAGCCTCGTTATTTGACAGGCATTGTGGCAGGAAAACAAACTAAAACAAATCTCATCGGCTATGTTGCTGCTTTTCCAACTCCGGAAGTTGTCCGTGGTATCAATGCCTTTACCCTGGGTGTGCGTTCTGTAAATCCTGAGGCAAAAGTAAAAGTAGTTTGGACGAATACATGGTATGATCCCGTTGCAGAAAAAGATGCTGGAAAATCATTGTTAGCAGCCGGCGCAGATGTACTTGCCCAGCATCAAGATACGCCCGGTCCTATGCAGGCTGCGCAAGATGCCGGCAAATTTGGCGTTGGATATGATTCCGATATGTCCAAGATGGCTCCTAAAGCTGTGCTAACTTCAGCGGTTTGGAACTGGGGTCCTTTCTATGTTAAGACTGTGAAGGCAGTACAAGACAAGACATGGAAAAACGATCAATATTGGGGTCCTATGAGCGATGGTATCGTTGATGTCTCTTCATTTGGTCCCATGGTGAGTGAGGATACCAAGAAACTGGTGGCAGAAAGTAAAGCAAAAATCCTGGCCAAACAGTGGGATGTCTTCACTGGACCAATCAAAAACCAAGCGGGAGAAGTTAAAGTACCTGCCGGTCAAGTAATGCCCGATAAAGATATGCTTCAATTCAATTGGTTTGTACAAGGGGTAGACGGTACAATTCCTAAATCATAATGTAGATTAACTAGAGTTTTATTTTTCTGTTTTGTATTAGAGATTACGCTTTGAAGCTGCTGTGGTGACTTTAAAGCGTAATTTCCAACTTATTATCTATGAGCAGACCACTAAACATTCACACCTTCAACTAAAGTCCAGATGGAGATAAAACTCCATCTGAAGTAAGTTTTCTTTAAAATGTTAGTCAGAAACTTGTTTGTGAATTGAGGGGAACAGAGATGAACCAATCCCTAATCCAGTTACAGGGAATCGTTAAAAAATTTCCGGGTGTACTGGCCAATGACCATGTGGACCTTGATATTTGCTCTGGAGAAATTCATGCTATTTTAGGAGAAAATGGATCAGGGAAAAGCACCCTAATGTCCATACTTGCTGGTCTTTACAGGCCTGATGATGGTAATATCCTGGTAAACGGGGTTGAGCAAAAATTCCGTTCCCCCAAGGATGCGATTGACTGTGGAATTGGTATGATCCACCAACATTTTAAACTGGTGGAGCCCTTTACCGTTGCGGAAAATATTACACTAGGGGAAAAGCAGACTTCTTTTATTCTAGCGAGCAAAAAACTTAATGATAGGATTATTGAACTTGGAATAAAATATGGTCTTGAGATAAATCCTGACGCAAAAATTTGGCAGCTTTCAGTCGGCGAGAAACAGCGGGTAGAAATCGTTCGAATGCTTTATCGCGGCTCTAAAGTGCTTGTGCTGGATGAACCTACGGCTGTACTTACCCCCCAAGAGGCTGCTGAATTGTTTGAAAATTTGCGCAAGATGGCCATGGCTGGCTGTGCTGTAGTTCTTATTACTCATAAATTAAATGAAGTTGAGGCAGTTGCAGACCGGGTTACCGTATTAAGGCAGGGTAAGGTAGCCGGTGTACTGGAAAAGCACCAGATTAATGCTCAAGAGATGGTCCGCTTGATGGTGGGCAGGTCTGTGGTAATGCAGTATGCTAGGAGCTCATCTTCGGTGGGCAAGGTGGTACTGGAACTTAATAAGGTTAAGGCCTTAAACGACATGGGCCTACCTTGCTTGCGCGAAATGTCCCTAAGAGTAAGGGAAGGAGAAGTTCTTGGTCTTGCTGGCGTTTCTGGAAACGGTCAACGCGAAATGGCGGAAATAATCGCAGGTTTGCGTCTGATCCAGAGTGGAGAGGTCCTGTTAAACGGGCAGTCAATAAGTAACCTCTCGCCTCGAGCGATCATTGACTTAGGAGTCGCTTATGTGCCGGAAGATCGTTTAGGGATGGGACTGGTTCCGGACCTAAATACTTTGGACAACCTTATATTAAAAAACTATCACCGACCTGAGTACTCAGGTCGATGGCTGTTGAAACCACGTGCTGTCCAACAAAATGCTGACACTTTGGTAAAACAGTACCAGGTCAAGCTTGCCAGCCTGCTCCAACCGGTAAAGCTAATGTCCGGAGGAAATCTGCAAAAGCTGTTATTAGCAAGAGAAATTTCCAGTTCTCCTAAGTTAATGGTAATTGTCTACCCGGCTAGGGGACTGGATATTGGGGCTACCGAAGCAGTTCATAAATTACTTCTTGAGTTGAAGCAACAAAAAACTGCAATCCTTCTAATCTCAGAAGATCTTGATGAAATATTCAAATTGGCCGACCGGGTTGGGGTAGTGTTTAACGGTCAACTAACAGGAGAATTTCCCGTTGAACAAGCCGACTTGGAAGAAGTGGGACTTCTTATGACAGGCTCCCGCACAGCCAGAGAAAGGATAAATGACAATGAACCGGCTCACAGTTAAATTAGAAAAACGCCTAACCCCTTCGCCGGTGATGGCTTTTATCATACCCTTTATATCGGTGATCCTGGCCCTGTTGTTGGGAGCGATATTCTTGTCACTTACCGGTCAAAAACCACTCGATGTCTATGCGACTATGTTCGGAGAAACTCTGGGCTCGAAATATGGGCTCACGGAGACTATGGTTAAGGCCATTCCGCTGATGCTGACCTCTTTGGGGGTATCTTTAGCCTTTAAGATGCAGCTATGGAACATTGGTGCAGAGGGCCAGCTCTATATGGGGGCCTTTGGAGCATCTTGGTTGCCTTTAACCTTTCCTACACTGCCAATTTATCTCATGCTCCCAGGAATGATTTTGCTTGGAATGGCAGCAGGGGGGCTGTGGGCTCTCCTGACGGCCCTTCCAAGAGCCATTTGGAAAGTCAACGAAATCATTACAAGTCTGATGCTTAATTATGTAGCGATTTTGTGGGTAGACTATTTGGTTTACGGTCCTTGGAAAGATCCAAAGGGATCGAACTTTCCCCTTAGCGCTCCTTTTCCTGATGCAGCAAGACTGCCTGGTTTAGGCAATTCCCGGATACATGCCGGGCTGATCTTTGCGGTGCTTTTAGCAATTATTCTTGCAGTCGTTTTTAAATATTCACGCTGGGGTTACAGCATTAAGGTTATCGGTTCAAGTGAGCGGGCGGCGAGCTATGCGGGAATGAATATCAAACGTAATATTTTTTGGGTTATGTTTATTAGCGGAGCAATTTCTGGATTGGCTGGTATGGCCGAAGTCAGTGGCATTATCGGTAAGCTCCAACATGGACTCAGCCCAGGATATGGGTATACGGCTATTATTGTGGCTTGGCTCAGCAAGCTAAACCCTCTGACAATCATTATAGTTTCGGTGCTGTTCGGGGCATTGCAAGTGGGGGGATACTCAGTGCAGCTAATGGGTGTACCAGCCGCCGTTGCAACCATGTTGCAAGGAGCAATACTTTTCTTTGTCCTTGGTGGCGATATACTAACGAACTACCGGGTGATACTGGCAAGTCGGAAAGGAGAGGAAGTGAGACATTGAGCATCCAGGAATTCTTGATACCATTATTGGCAACTGCAATTACCGCTGGAACACCTATTCTCTATGCTGCCATAGGTGAACTCATTACGGAACGAGCTGGGATCATCAATCTGGGCGTTGAAGGAATTATGCTGGTTGGAGCGGTCTCAGGGTTTATGGCCGCTATTGCTACAGGAAGCCCTTGGATGGGTTTGCTAGCGTCGATGCTGGCTGGAGGAGCAGTGGCATTAATCCATGCTTTTTTGACCATCACCTTACGAGCCAACCAAGTTGTAAGCGGATTGAGTTTAACAATCTTCGGTACTGGGCTTAGTGGCTACCTTGGTAAGTCCTATATAGGAATACCAGTGGCAAAACCCTTTGACATTATGCCCCTTGGTCCCTTAGCAAAAATACCTATTATTGGTCCAATATTTTTTCAGCATGATATTTTAGTGTACATCAGCTATGGACTGGTTATCGTTCTATGGTATTATATGTATCGCACTAGGCCGGGATTAAACCTGAGAGCATTAGGAGAAAATCCAGCAGCGATGGATGCCCTGGGTATAAATGTTTTCCTCTTAAGATATATCTATGTCGTAGTAGGCGGCATGTTTGGTGGTGTCGGAGGAGCATATCTATCCTTAGCTTATGCCCCAAGTTGGCTGGAAAATATGACGGCAGGCAGGGGGTGGATTGCCGTCGCATTGGTCATCTTTGCTTTGTGGAATCCGTTGCGGGCATTGTTGGGCTCTTACCTATTCGGGGGAATTGATGCTTTAGGCTTCCGTCTGCAGGTTTTAAACGTACAAATTTCGCCGTTCTTTTTAAAAATGCTGCCATACCTATTTACAGTCCTAGTCTTAGTGGTAGTAGTTGCCCGCCACAAAGGACGTCTATCTACTCCTGGAGCCTTAGGTTTGCCATATGACCGGGAAGAAAGGTAGTTCAAGCCCCCGACAAACTAGTTTTGTCGGGGGCTTCCTAAGCCTAGAGCAATTATACGGCATTATCTTTGCGGCCCTTTTATTACAATCTCATGTTTTTGAAGAACATTGCTCAAAAATTGATGGAGCTTTGTTAGCAACAGTGAGGATTAACTGCTTTTGTGCTATAATTATGAGAAAATTATTGTCAAACCTGTTATTGTGATTTTTATAGAGAGGAAAGGGAGGGTCAAATAATATGATGATGACTGGAGCAGAAGCAATCATAGAATCCCTGAGAAAAGAAAACGTTGACGTAGTTTTTGGCTATCCCGGTGGAGCCGTTTTGACGCTGTACGATGCTTTGTACACAACGAATTTTAGACATGTTTTGACGAAGCATGAACAGGGAGCGGTTCATGCAGCTGATGGCTATGCTCGGGCTACAGGGAAGGTCGGAGTGGTCATAGCAACCTCTGGTCCAGGAGCAACCAATCTGGTAACAGGGATAGCCACTGCTTATATGGATTCTATCCCATTAGTGGCTATTACGGGTCAAGTTGCTGTTCCTCTGATTGGAAGGGATTCCTTTCAGGAGGCAGATATTCGAGGAATCACGACGCCTATTACAAAACATAATTATTTGGTCAAGAAGGTTGAGGATTTACCCAGTGTCTTAAAAGAAGCTTTCTATATAGCTCGTACTGGTAGGCCGGGACCCGTCGTAGTGGATATTGCTAAAGATGTCTTTGCTGCTGCTCTAGATTACCAATACCCATCTGAAGTTAAGTTACGGGGTTATCATCCTATATTTGAAGGAAACATAGAGACGATTAATCAAGTTTTTGAGGAATTAAGATCCGCACAAAAACCTCTGATTTTTATTGGTGGCGGTGTTAACTTATCAAATTCGTCAGAAGCCCTAAGAGAGTTAATTGATATGACAGGGTTTCCAGTCATCTCGACCTTGATGGGTTTAGGTAGTCTTCCGTCTGATCATACTCAGTTTCTTGGCATGGTCGGAATGCATGGGACATATGCAGCTAATATCGCGACGACAGAATGTGATTTGCTGCTAGGCATAGGAGTTCGTTTTGATGATCGAGTGACTGGACTTTTGAGCGATTTTGCTTCGAAAGCCAAGGTGGTTCACTTCGATATTGATCCCGCGGAAATTAACAAAAACGTTTTGGCCCATATGCGTGTTATTGGTGACTTGAATTGGTCTTTACCTGCTCTGGTCGAGCGAGTGAGGGAGGTTTCTGATCAATTAAAGGCACAAGTGCACCCTTGGATAGAGGATGTTGTTAGCTGGCAACGCGAAAACCCATTAACTTACGAACGTGATAAGGAACTTGTGATGCCGCAAGCTGTGATCGAGAAAGTTAGTGACCTAACCCAGGGCGAGGCTGTGATTGTCACGGATGTCGGGCAACATCAGATGTGGGTGGCTCAGTACTACGGATTTAAACACCCACTTTCATTTCTAACCTCTGGTGGGTTGGGAACAATGGGTTATGGCCTTCCAGCTGCTCTAGGGGCACAATGTGGTTTGCCAAATAGAACGGTGATTCTATTTGCTGGAGATGGCGGAATTATGATGAATTGTCAAGAAATGGCGACGGTCGCAAATTATAATTTCCCAGTTAAGATTCTGATCCTAAATAATCAGACGTTAGGCATGGTCGCTCAATGGCAAAGGATGTTTTACGGTGGACGATATTCGCATACAAGTCTTAAGGGCGGTAATACTGATTTTGTGAAATTGGCCGAGGCTATGGGCGTGACTGGGTTAAGAGTCAGTAAACCAGAAGATCTCGCTAAAGTCCTTGAAGAAGCTTTGGCTACGCCCGGTCCCGTCGTCGTTGACATTCGGACACCAGAAACGGTAGATGTCTTGCCTATGGTTCCAGCGGGCGCCCGCTTGGATCAGATGATAATGGGAGGTTAGAGGGATGAAACATACACTAGCCGTTTTAGTAGAAAATAAACCGGGCGTTTTAACGCATATTTCCGGACTTATTAGCCGCCGAGCGTTTAATATTGAAAGTATTGCTGCGGGATATACGGAGGAACCGGATACCACAAGGATTACGATTGTGGTAGAAGGGGATGAGATAGAGCAGGAGCAGGTCGTTAACCAGTTGTCTAAATTAGTGGATGTTATTAAAATCAGTGATCTGACAGCTGACGAATCCATTCAGCGCGAGTTAGCCTTAATTAAGGTCAAAGCAACTGTAGAGACTCGTTCAGACATCATAAATATAGTTGACATTTTCCGGGCAAGCATTGTGGATGTTAATCGAGAGACAATGGTCATCGAACTTTCCGGAGATGAAACAAAAATTGATGCTTTATGTCAAGTTCTAGAAGAAGATCACGGAATTATTGAAATTGCTCGTACGGGAAAGATTGCTCTCTCTCGGGGGCCGATCCCAGCAAAGGATAGGTAAGTCTTCAAATATATTTGGCCTTATTTGCGATAGTGTCCAAGGGATGCTATCGCCATAGGCGGATTGTACCATTAATGTATTCTATTGTGCTAAGAATGGGCATCATTTTGAAATGTGGGAAGGATCTACGAAATTGTACATAAAGTTAACAAGTATTTAAGTTAGGAGTAGGGTGTTGTATTTATTGGGGTTCACCAAGGAATTATTCGTCAAAGTATATCCATTATTTAGGGCTATGGACTAGATTGTGCCATGCCTTTTCTTATTTCTACCATAAAAAAGATTAGACTGATTCTTAGGAAACTATTGAATATTCTGTTTATTCAACAAAATTTGATCTTTAGTTTGAATCTGCCATAAGAAAGATGAATATAAAACATAACGGGATGCTATAGACATAAAGCTCTTAGGATGTTAACCTATACATATAGATAGAGACGTAGAAGGCTTGAATATACTTCATCGTGAAAAGTATTACTAATATAAGTTCTAAATGTCGTTAAAGTGAAAAGTATTACAAAGTTTAAAA
>JAUZPJ010000096.1 GCA_030706025.1 Bacillota bacterium
AGCTAAAATGTTCAATAGAGTTGCCGAAATTGCCGAGGATAATAATATTCCATTTATTAATTACTGCGATAAAATGAACGAAATTGGGTTTGATTTTAAAACGGATATGAATAATTCCGGTCATGTAAATATTTGGGGTGCAAGTAAAATAACAATGGATTTCGGGAGTTTTTTAAAAGATAATTATCAGTTAGTGGATCACCATAGTGACAATAAATACTCTCAATGGAACTTAGACTATAAACGCTCACAAGCAGCTTCCATCTCGACTCAAAAGAAAAGCTCATAAAAACCCTACTACTTTGCTTAAAAATTCACAATCCTGGACATACTGTAATCGTAAAGATATGTAGCAGATAATTATCAGATGTCCATGTGAGAGGGGTTTAATTTCAATGAATGTAGTAAGGGCAATCATTATAAGTTTGATTGTATTTATACTAATTGGGGCCTTTGATGGACCAATTTGTAAAGGAAATGCGATGGAAAAAGAGGCACTTGCCTCGACGCCTGAGCAATTAATTCGTTTTCATGTCCTCGCAAATTCAGATAGTGATCAGGACCAAGCACTTAAGCGCGCTGTTCGTGATGCCATTCTTAAGGAAGTGTCTCCTAAATTAGCTGTTTCTAAGTCTTTGAATGAATCACGTCAAATTCTTAAAAAGGTTTGCCCGGAAATGGAAGATATTGCGCATAAAGTCATAAAAGCTTGGGGTAAGGATTATTTGGTACATACGGAATATGGACATTTTAGTTTTCCCACAAAATCCTACGGAACCTTGGTCTTACCAGCGGGTAATTATGAAGCTGTGCGTGTAGTAATCGGGGAGGGTCAAGGATCAAACTGGTGGTGTGTACTATTTCCTCCTCTCTGTTTTATTGATATCGAGCATTCCACTGCAGTTCAAGTTGATGGAAAACCGGGAATTCCACTTAATCAGGAGTCCAAGGTTCAGCCTATAAAGCAGACAGCAAAATCTAAAACCGGTTTGCCAAAGGTTCGCTTTTATTTTTTGGATTTGATTATGCGTCTATTTCGTTAAACTCTTGGGATATTTCTTCCATAAAATATTTCCGACATTTCTTTGGTTAAACGTAGCTTGATCTTTTTCTTTTCGCTGGGGGAAAGTTCCTTTTTAGCCATACCGAATAAATAATTATCTAAATCAAAGTCTCTTAAGATCATCTTAGTATGAAAAATATTTTCTTGATAAACATTTACGTCGATCATTTGATATAGTTCTCGCTTTTCCTTAGCTAAATAATTTTGGATGGAATTAATTTTATGATCAATAAAAAACTTCTTACCATCTAGATCTCGGGTAAATCCACGTACTCGATAATCGACGATGGCTATATCAGAGGAAAAAGTTGTCACGAGGTAATTAAGAGCGTTCAATGGGGAAATTTTCCCGCAAGTTGAAACATCTATATCTGCCCTAAAGGTACTAATTCCCTTATTGGGGTGACTTTCAGGATAGGTGTGAACTGTGATATGGCTTTTATCCAGATGGGCGACAACAGCTGATGGAGAATTGGACAAGAGAAATTCAGTTTCTTGATTTTCAGAAACAAGCATTGTAACACTTGCCCCTTGAGGGTCGTAATCTTGTTTTGCAATATTTAAAACATGCGCACCGATAATATTCGCGACATCGGTAAGAATTCTAGCTAGGCGTTCGGAATTATATTCTTCATCGATATATTCAATATAGGCTTGTCGATGCTCGGGTGATTTAGCATAACAAATATCATACATATTAAAGCTAAGGGTTTTAGTGAGGTTGTTGAAACCATACAATTTAAGTTCTTTTATTGGTTTTATTTCCATTTGTAACCTCCAGAAATGAACGGTAATTAAACGAAATGATTTAAATTGTGTCAGATTAAGAGAAACACTGGCAGTAAAGATGAGTCAAAGTAATAAAGGTTGTACAAGGTTACTCTACGAAATTTCGAAAGAAAATATTCAGCAACGTCCTAACTAAGCAAAAATTAGTATAATAAATCAGGCAAACTTCAATTAACATATATTTACATATATTTAATGATTGACTAGCATGTCTCACTGAGGTATAATAGCTCTTGTTCACCGCATCACGAAAATTGAAAAGTGTTATCGAGTTGAACGAACACGGAGAGGTGGCTGAGTGGTCGAAGGCGCCCGCCTGGAAAGCGGGTACATTGGGCAACCGGTGTCGAGGGTTCAAATCCCTCTCTCTCCGCCATTTTCAAGATTTTAGCCAAAGCATTCGACTTCGGCTTTTTATTTTGCTATAATTGATTTAGCCGTACTAGATGGGGAGGTAGCGGTTCCCTGTAACTTGCAGTCCGCTCTAGCAAGATGGAATTCCCGCGATAGGACCTCGCCTGTGAAGCTGTCTTTGGTGGGCGGCGATGAGATTTTGGTCTTACGCAACAGAGCACTCCGAACCGTGTCAGGTCTTGACGGAAGCAGCACTAAGGAGAGCGCTTTGTGTGCCGTAAGGTTGCCTGAATTGAGTTGACCAACCAAGGTAACGTTCGGAGGCTATGGTTCAATCAAGGGTGTACGGCTATTATAATTGCGATAAAGGTGGTCTTACGTACCATCTTTTTTGGTATATAACACACTCTATTTAATGAGGGTGAAAGTATGACTTATTTGGCACTTTACCGTGAGTGGCGACCAAAAATATTTTCAGATATAGTGGGGCAAGAACATGTAACGAAAACGCTGATCAATGCTCTTAAGCAAAAGAAAATTGCGCATGCGTACTTGTTTAGCGGGCCCAGAGGGACAGGTAAAACTACTGCGGCTAAAATATTAGCTAAAGCCGTAAATTGTGAGCAGCCTAATGGGGTTGAACCCTGTAATCATTGTGCATCCTGTAGCAGTATTGATCACGGATCAGCCATGGAGGTCTTTGAGATTGATGCCGCGTCAAATCGAGGGATTGACGAAATCCGCGATTTACGTGAAAATGTCAAATTAAGTGCTATCCAAGGCAAGCATAAGGTTTATATTATTGATGAAGTACATATGCTGACGACAGAGGCCTTTAATGCTTTGCTTAAAACACTGGAAGAGCCGCCTCCACAGGTTATCTTTATTTTAGCAACAACTGAAGTCCAAAAAATACCTTTAACAATTCTTTCGCGTGTACAAAGATTTGAATTCCATCGCATTTCAGTTGAGGATATCCATACCAGACTGACTGAGGTGTGTACGTCTTTAGGTCGAGGGGTCGATCCGAATGCCCTTGTGGTGATAGCCCAGAAATCAGAAGGAGGACTCAGAGATGCCTTAAGCATTTTAGATCAATGTCTTCTTCATGATGATCCGATCGGAGTCGACGAGGTTTATCTGGTCTTAGGCATGGTTGGTGAGACGTTTAGTGCTCAGTTAGTAGAAGCACTTCTTTCATCCGATTATGGTAAGTGCTTATCGTTTTTGTCAGAAGGGATTCAACAGGGTCGTGATCCAAGGCAGATTATTAGAGAACTTTTAGATTACCTACGCCAAATGCTTTTAACCGCTTCTACAGGAAAAACCCCTTTGGTTGCACCTCATATTCAAGCTAGGTTGGTTAAACAGAGTGAACAAATTGGGATTTCCCGTTTATTACGTTGGATATCCATACTTTTACAAGGGGAAGGTCAACTAAAATATGCGACTAATGCTCGGTTAGCTGCGGAGCTTTTGTTGGTCCAGACCATTCATGAAAGTATACCTACCGTGATTAGTGGGCAAGAAGAGATAATAAAGAGAATATCGGCGTTAGAACAACAAATTAAACGATCAGGTTCTGTACAAGATACTGTTCCTGAAGGAAAGCCTTCTCTAAACTCAAAGGGGATTCGGTCAATCACAAAAGATCTTTCCTCTGAACAAACTACACCTAAGATTGAAAAGGCAGAAGATGAAACGGTTGAATTGAGGAAAAGTCTAGAAGAGTCAAAACTAACCCTAAGCTTAGAGGGGATTCAAGAGCGTTGGAATGATGTATTAGATCAAGTCAAGAAACGCAAAAAGTCAACCCAAGCGTTCCTAATGGAAGGTAAACCAGTTCAACTTGAGAAAAATACTTTGACAATTCTATTCCGCGAAGGATGTTCCTTTCACAGGGATAAAGTCAACCAAACCGAGAATCGTCAGACAATCGAAGAAGTTTTAAAACAACTCTTTGGAGTTACCCTGACCTTACAAAATTTTATGGCGAATGAATTTCAAGCTAAGGAAGCCCCTGAGATTCAGGAGTCAAAAAGGCAGGAACAGGCTTTAATTGATAAGGCTAAAGATATGTTTGGGGCGGACTTTGTGGTGGTTAGAGAGTAGAATTAATATAACAGTTGACATGAAGTAACCATAAATAAAGATAGGATGTGTTGAGGTATGGCAGGTTTAAAAGGAATGGGCGGCGGTATGGGTGGTAACATGAACCAGATGCTGAAGCAGGCGCAAAAATTGCAAGAGGATATGGCGAGAGCACAAGAGGAACTCCAAAATAAAACAGTGGATGCCTCTTCTGGCGGTGGAATGGTTCAAGTCGTCGTAAGTGGAAAAATGGAATTAGTGGATTTAAAAATTAAACCTGAGGCAGTGGACCCAGAGGATGTTGAGATGTTAGAAGACCTCGTTAAGGCTGCATTAAATGAAGGTTTGAGGAAGGCCCAAGAAATGGCGAGTAACGAAATGGGCAAACTGACCGGGGGGTTAAAGATCCCCGGATTGTTCTAGGTGATCTATGGACTTTTTACAGTACCCACAGCCTATGGCTGATCTCATTAGCAGCTTGGCTCGTCTTCCGGGGATTGGCCCTAAAACTGCAGGACGATTGGCCTTTTATCTTCTTCAGCAACCACAGGTTTCCGAGGATTTAGCAAAGGCTATTGTTGTTGCAAACCGGGATATTATGAAATGTTCTGTTTGCTCTAATTTTACAGATAGGGATCCATGTGTGCTTTGTCGAGACACGCAAAGAGATCAAACATCACTGTGTATTGTTGAGCATCCGAGAGATGTTGTGTCTTTGGAGAAAACTAGGGAATTTAAAGGCCTTTACCATGTGCTTCATGGGGTTCTCTCACCAATGGATGGAATAGGTCCCGAGCAACTGACTATTAATCAACTTCTGAAACGATTAGATGGAATTAAAGAAGTGGTCATGGCATTAAATCCTACTGTAGAAGGAGAGGCAACATCTTTATATCTGGCGCGTTTACTTAAACCCTTGGGAATTAAAGTAACCCGCATAGCACACGGACTACCCGTGGGCGGAGATTTGGAATATGCTGATGAAGTAACTATTGCACGTGCGTTAGAAGGCCGAAGACAGCTTTAAGAACTTAAGTGTTTTAAACAAAATAGTTTATTGCCTATGTGACTAACACACTTTTGTGCTAATTATATAGGCTTACTTTTTGTCCTAGACTTGTTCTTCTTTATTCCAAAGGTGCATATTTATAGGACTAGCACCAACAGGTTGAGGAGGAATATCTATGACCCTGATCTTTCTTGGTCTGCTTATTTTACTAATTACATTGGTTGTTCGTTCCAGTTTGGGAAAGCCAAATTTATTTTTGAAGGTTACTATTCATATGTTGGGAGGAGTTGTCGGGCTCTGGTTACTTGATTTTCTCTTAAGTGTTTTAGGGTTTGCAGTTCCAATTAATTTTTTTACAATTATTTTGGTCGGTCTATTAGGGTTTCCAGGGGTTGTTGTCTTAGCCGTGCTCCAGTTCTTAGGGATTTAAGTATTGTAATTTTATCGCCACATAGTTATAAGAATTTTCCATTTAGATGTTCAATGCTGGGACGAGCTACGAATGTATTCAAGATACCTAATCAATAAGCATTGACGAACAAAACAATTACGGGGTATACTTTTATTTATGGGGAACTATTCGGGCAACACTGAAATAGTTCCTTTCTGTGTATTCTTATCTAAGTAGGCGTTCTATACCAAATAGCATCAGAGTAAGATTTGCAGTATATTTTTAATTATGTTTTTTTTGTACAATCCTACAGGTTATGGTATGCTAAGACAGTGGAATTGGTAAGATGGTCAGACCGGAATTTATTAAACACTATTAATTTTTTCACAAACATACATGATAGCTTCCTTATATTGGACTTAGGGGATAGCGAGGGTTTTTTTACCCTTAACACGCCTTAAAGTTAGATTAACTATATTATTAGGAGGATAGATAATATGGCAAAAATGAAGACAATGGATGGTAATGAAGCGGCCGCACATGCGTCCTATGCATTTACTGATGTCGCCGCCATCTTCCCGATTACCCCTTCTTCTACAATGGCTGAATTAGTTGATGAATGGGCTGCACATGGAAGAAAAAATGTCTTTGGGCAGACAGTAAAAGTTGTGGAGATGCAATCCGAGGCTGGTGCAGCCGGTGCATTACACGGTTCTCTTCAGGCAGGGGCCTTAACAACTACTTATACTGCTTCACAAGGCTTACTTTTGATGATCCCTAATATGTATAAAATTGCCGGTGAACTTTTACCCTGCGTATTTCACGTAAGCGCTCGTGCTTTAGCAACCCATGCACTTTCCATTTTTGGTGATCATCAAGACGTAATGTCCGTACGTGCCACGGGTTTCGCCGAGCTTTCTTCCCATAATGTACAAGAAGCACTAGACTTAGGCTTTATTGCACACCTTGCATCGATAAAATCTCGTGTACCATTCCTGCACTTCTTTGACGGATTCCGTACTTCTCATGAAATTCAAAAGATTGAAATTCCAGAGTATGATGAAGTCGCGAAACTTTTGGATATGGAAGCTGTTCAAGCCTTCCGTGACCGCTCTCTAAATCCGGAGCGTCCGGTTCTGCGTGGAACTGCTCAAAACCCCGATATCTATTTCCAAGGTCGTGAGGCGTCTAATAGTTTCTATTCTGCTATTCCTGACGTAGTTGAACATTATATGCAAGAATATAAGAAACTCACAGGCCGTGAATATCATCCTTTCCAATATTATGGGGCTGAAGATGCTGAGCATGTCATTGTTGCTATGGGATCTGTCTGTGACACAATCGAAGAAACTGTAGACTATCTAGTTGCCCAAGGGGAAAAGGTAGGGGTTATTAAAGTTCACCTGTTCCGCCCGTTTTCCAGTGATTATTTCTTTAAGGTCTTGCCACCCACTGTCAAGAAAGTAGCAGTTCTTGACCGTACTAAAGAACCTGGTTCAAAGGGTGAACCGCTCTATTTAGATATTAAGGATTGCTTCTACACAAGCGAAATTAAGCCGGTGATTGTCGGTGGTCGTTATGGCTTGGGTTCAAAAGATACGACTCCTTCTCAGATTTTGGCGGTATACAAGAATCTAAAATCCGATAACCCAAAAAATGGCTTCACTATTGGTATCGTTGATGATGTAACTCATACATCCTTAGTTGAGGACGAGGTCATTGATACTGCTCCAGAAGGGACTATCTCCTGTAAATTCTGGGGTCTTGGATCAGACGGTACGGTTGGTGCAAATAAGCAAGCCATCAAAATTATTGGAGACCACACAAAGCTCTATGCGCAGGCATATTTCCAATATGATAGTAAGAAATCCGGTGGAATTACGATCTCTCATCTCCGTTTCGGAAAGAAAGAAATTAAATCTCCTTACTATGTAACAGGAACAAATTATATAGCTTGCCATAATCAAACATATGTATATAAATATGATCTTATAAAAGGCTTAAAGAAAAAGGGGAATTTTGTTTTAAATTGTAATTGGACTCCTGAAGAACTTGATGAGAAACTTCCAGCTAGTATGAAGCAAGCGATCGTTAAAAATGAAGTAAATTTCTATATCATTGATGCAATTGCAATCGCAAGTAAGATAGGTCTCGGTAACCGCATTAACATGATTATGCAGGCTGCGTTCTTCAAGCTTGCGAACGTAATTCCTGTAGAAGAGGCCATTGACTATTTAAAGGCTTCCGTTACTAAAACCTATGGTAAAAAGGGACAAAACATTGTAGACATGAACATTGCTGCAATCGACCTAGGTGCATCTTCTCTCGTAAAAGTAGAAGTGCCGGAGTCTTGGGCTAATGCAGATAATGCACAGTCTCAAGCTGCAGCCGCAGTTGAAGAGCCTCAATTTATTACGGATATCCTCCGTCCAGTGAATGCAATGGCGGGAGATGATTTGCCGGTTAGCACTTTCTTGGGCATTGAAGATGGAACCTCACCGCTAGGAACAGCTGCTTTTGAAAAACGCGGTATTGCAGTCATCGTTCCTGAGTGGCAAGTAGATAAATGTATTCAATGTAACCAGTGTTCTTATGTTTGCCCCCACGCCGCGATTCGTCCGTTCTTAATGAACGAAGAAGAAATGAAAAACGCTCCGGAAACGTTCACTGCTAAGAAAGCAACAGGTAAAGAGGCAGCTGATCTTCAATTCCGCGTTCAAGTGAGTCCATTGGATTGCACTGGCTGCGGCAACTGCGCAGAAGTTTGCCCAGCTAAGGGTAAGGCTCTTATCATGGAACCTGCTTCTGAACAAGTTGAAAGTCAAGCCGGTAATTGGGAATATGCTGTTAGTCTAACAAACAAGAGCAAACTCTTTAACGTCACTTCAGTTAAAGCGAGCCAATTTGCTCAGCCATTACTTGAGTTCAACGGTGCGTGCCCTGGTTGTGGTGAGACCGCATATGTTAAACTTATCACCCAGCTTTATGGTGATCGCATGATGATCGCCAATGCTACCGGTTGTAGCTCTATCTGGTCCGGAAGTGCTCCTTCAATTCCATACACCACTAACCAGGAGGGCAAAGGTCCCGCTTGGGCTAACTCC
>JAUZPJ010000097.1 GCA_030706025.1 Bacillota bacterium
AAGTTGAGTTTTATGATGCATCCAAGTTGGTTGGAAAAACGAATTGGGAAACAGATGATTTTCTCAAAGAAAAGTTTGGTGTTAGTATACGTACTATGGCTATTGGGCCTGCCGGTGAGAACATGGTCCGGTATGCCTCTATTACAGTAGACAAGCACAGAATTTTTGGCAGAGGTGGTGTTGGTTCTGTAATGGGATCAAAAAACCTCAAGGCGGTGGCTATAAGTGGTACTGGATATGTAGAACTATCTGATGAAAAACTGTTCTTTGAAATGCTTGACGATATGTACAAGCGGTTGGATTCACTCCCGAGTATGCAAAAATTCATGCAACATGGAACTCTGTGCAACGTCGCTGGAAAAGCAAAGCATGGCGGCTTCGTATTTAGACATTTTCAGGATTTGGCCATACCAGAGCATATGGTGGAAACCTTTGAGCCCGAGACGGTGGCAGATAAATATCGTGTAGGTCAGACCGCTTGCTTTGGCTGCGTAATCGGATGTCAGCCCCGATATACTATCACTGAGGGCCCATATGCAGGTTTGACAATGGAAGGAACACAGTTCAATTCTGCCCTTGACTTTGGCTCAAAACTGGATATGGACGATTTTGGCTTTTGTATAAAAGCAACGGCCATGTGTAATGACTTGGGCATGGATATTGACGTTGTCGCAGAAACACTTGGTTGGTTGATGGAATGCTGCGAAAAAGGTCTACTGACTTCTGAAGAATTGGACGGATTGTCCCCAACATTCGGAGATCAGGAGACTGCGCTGAAACTGATAAACAAAATGGCTTACCGCGAGGGTGTTGGTGCAATTTTAGCAGAAGGCGTTGCAAGAGCCGCCACAGAGTTTAGCAAGCGGGCAAAGTATTATGCAATTCACATCAAGGGCAATGACCTTTATGAACCGTTGAGTTCGCTTATAGCGTATGGTTTAGGTTCTGTAACATCAACACGTGGTGGAAGCCATGTCCTTGGTTCTCCTTTATGTGAAAGCGCTGGAATTACAGATCATGAGTTGGCTTTCAAAAAATTCGGGGTAACGACCTACAACGAACCGTTGAAATTCAATGGGAAGCCACAATTGGTCAAATACTATGAAATCGTTACCAGAATGTGCAGTTGCATGGGTGCTTGTTTGTTTGCGAGCGATTGGCAAGAAATTCATTTGCTAGGTCCTGAAGATTTTACAAAACTTCTGAAGGCCACAACTGGTGTGGATCTTACAGTTGAAGAATTCAGTAATACCATGTTGGCTTTGCTAGCAATGGAGAAGGTATTTAATTATAACCACGCCGGTTTCGACCGTAGCGATGACTACCCTCCCAAGCGGCTGATGGAAGAAAAAGTTCCCTCGGGTTTTGCCAAAGGCTCTGTTCTTGATAAGGAGCGCTGGGACAAAATGCTTGATGAATACTATGAAATTCATGGATGGGATAAGGAAACCAGTTTGCCGACAAAAGAAACACTGAAAAACCTTGGACTCGAATTTTGTATCGATGACATCGATTTGAAGGCACAACCACCAGGAAGAGCATTTCTATAATGAGGACGATCCAGCCCTATCGAAAAAGGTGGAGCCGGCTTGGATATTGTAAAAAAGTTCCGGCTGGATCATAGCTATGCAGTAGGAGGCTTTGTGGGCCTGCTCTCCCTTTGGCTTCCTCAATGACAAGTTCAGTAGAAAACGTATCTTGTATGCCTATTTTATCATGGCGGCGATCCTAATTCCGTTTTATGGAATGATTAGAGATCCTCAAATATTACTTTTTACCGGGACCAGTTGCGATTTTCTTTTGACAGGGACATTTTTAGCTTTTGGACCTCTGCTAGCTGAGATCTATCCCACGGAAGTCAGGGCTACGGGACAGGGGTTTGCCTATAGCGTTGGACGTGGTGTTAGCGCTTTTGCAGCCGCAATTGTAGGAGTTCTTGCCCTTTCCAAAGGACTTGGTAATGGCGCTTACTTTTACATCGGTAGTTTTCGTCGGGGCATGTCTGGCTTTGGCCTTCTTGCCGGAAACCAAGGGCAAAGCACTTGAATAACCATTCCGGCGAAAGTATTCCTTATCATGATTCGAGGGCTGGCATCAGCCAAAACCTCCCCCCTTGACATGGGGTCCATTTTATACGACGGTAAAGCTGCTTTTATTAGTGAGTATGACGCTTTAGGAGTCAACGTGAGGGCATATCGTGGTAATGACGATTTTTACGGAAGCTACTATAATTTCGTTGAGTCGTTGAAAAGTAGTAAAGATAAAAGGTATAACGAAGTTTATAAAGAACTTGTCACTAAGGTCTATACTGATTCGAATAATGTTCCAATTTTAGGAACGGTCGTTTATGGCATGAAAGATGAATTAAAGACGCTTATTGGAAATCCCCATATCAAGGCTTCGTCGTTTGGAGTAGTCGTAGATAGATATTAGTCATGAAGTGAGTGCTAAATATATGACAGTGAGGTAAATGATGGGTTACACGTATGCATTTATAGTCGTTTTTTTGGGGATGTGGGTGGTAAGAAAGATATGGATATAGATGAAAGAACAAAAGAGATTTCAAGGACTCTTACAGAAATCACAGACCACTTTACGGCAAAGAACATACTTAATCTATTTGCCTAAAATAGATAAGTGTCAAAAATCTATGGAAAGAAGGTCGTTAAAGTTGATAAGAATGCCTTTTCGCCCACCTACTGATTACTACTGCGAAGAGTTAGCTACTATAGATGAGCAGATTTGTGAACTGCTGGCAAAACGCAAAGAGCTCTCAAATAACAATCCTGGGTTTCCGATCCTTGAGCTTATTTCCTCATGGAGCCAAAAGTTTGGACTTAACGAGGATTGGTTGCGGATGATTTTTTCACTATATATGCACGGTGAGGATCGATTGCTATCACCAGTAGAACCAGTTGGTTTCTTGAAGTTCGTCCCAATTTTAAGATCCGTTGTTATTGACAATATGATGTATGCCGTAACGCATATGAAACAATATTGTAATGCCAGCGTCGTGTACATCGAAACTGAAGTCAACCTTGCAGAATCTTTTGTCAGACTTGGACATGCTAGCTTTGAATTATTTATCTCTCCGGAATATCAGTGCAGACAAAGTAGCGGATCTGGACATGGAAAAGGCATGCAGCATTCTTTCGTAGTTATTCCGGCGTTACCCGATAATATTAATGGATTGGAATTCCGTTTAAGCGTTAAACCACTGCGTGAAAATCCAGAATTTCAAGAGGTTCAATTCACGGAGACAACCGTCACGATCAAGTGAGGAGAAATGGAGGGAGTAAGCCCCCACCACCTCGTTTCATTTTGTGTTTTGCAAATGAGGCGAGGCCCCCAAAAAAGCCTTCGCCATTTTTGGACCCGGATGTATCCAAATAGCTGTAGTTAAGGTCAAAGTATTAGAGGGTGGGACTGCGGGGAATTAAATACATTGTTTAACTCTCAGAAATATCTGGGAGTTTTTTTGTCGTATCAATTGACAAAATTAGAATCAAACCATATAATCATATCAACATATTAGATATTTCTAATATAATAAAAACCAGAGGTGAGGCTGAAAGTGTCAAATATGGGCAACCAACTTATTTCAAATGTATTCAAAGCTTTAGGTCATCCTACAAGAATCCAAATAATTAAGCTCCTAAGAAAAGGTGAACTGTGCGTTTGTGATATCTTACCTAATATTGATTCTGAACAATCGAATACGTCTCAGCATCTTACAGTGTTGAAAAATCAAGGTATTGTTGAAAGCAGAAAAGATGGATCTAAGGTTATTTATTCAATAAAAAACAAGGAAGTTTACGAGATGATTGATCTTGTCGAAGCAATTATTTTACGTCAAATAGAAGAAACAAAAAGTTCATTATCAAAATAAATAGGCTGAGATGCTATAGCAGCAACTCAACCCTTGTAATTTGGGAGGTAGAAATGTATGGATAAGAAAAAAATAATTCTCATACTTGGTCTAGCAGGTTTTGTAGCGATGGCTGACAATTGGGTGGTTTCTCCAATCCTTCCCTCTATTGCACAGGACTTAAATGTTGACGTTGCGTCAGCTTCAATTGTTATTACTGCATATATGCTGCCTTTTGGCCTTTTTCAGTTACTATATGGGTATCTCGCGGAGCGCCTAGGAAAAAGACAGGTTATAACATTTTCAATTTCACTGTTTACGATAGCTACAGCACTTTGTGCCTTTGCTTTTTCTATTTCTAACTTAGCAGTATATAGAGCGTTGACTGGAATGTTTGCTGCTGCAGTCATGCCAGTGTCTCTTGCACTAATCGGAGACATTTTTCCAATGGAGGAAAGACAATCAGCTATTGGTTCTTTTATGGGAATCTCCTTCCTTGGTCAAGGTCTTAGTATGGCCATTGGCGGCTCAATAGCTTATTTTCTTAATTGGAGAGGGGTATTTCTTGTTTATGCAGGTTTAGCAGTCATTTCTTCAATATTGTTATTTACCATCGGAAGAAAAATACCGTCAACAAAGAACAAAGAAAGTAAAGCAATTATGCCCTACATAAACTTATTAAGGAATCCTTCCAGTTTAATCATTTATGTTTTAGTAATATTTGAAGGTGCTTTTCTTATAGGTTCTTTTTCATTCCTTGGGGGTTTTATTAAGAAAGCATTTAATTTTAACAATTTTGCAATAGGCATGATTATGACAGCGTTTGGTATTATGGCACTGCTTGCCGGTCGAAAATCCGGTTCTATTGCTGCAAAGATCGGTCGTTTGAAAACCGCTGCCCTTGGACTAAGTTTTGCCTTTTTAGCAGATATCTTATTGGCTTCTATGGGAGGTTTCTTACCTATTGTAGTAATTGCTGTTGGATTAATGGGACTCGGTTTCATGATGGCTCATTCTACATTCTTGACGATTGCGACAGAGTTTGCCGCTAAGGCAAGGGGTATAGCAATGTCGCTAGTTGCTTTCTGCTTTATGGGAGGTGGAGGAATTGGAACTGCTATTGGTGGGCAAATCGTCGCGGTATCCAGTTTTGAAAGATTATTTATAGTTTATGGCATTGGCCTTATGTTAGTAACGATTAGCACATTACTTGCAAAGAGTAGCTTCGGGACGAGTGCTCTGTTACAAAGGAGTATGAATTAGGTGGAAGAATGACAAGAGAAGAATTGGAGTTGTAATGATGAATATTGGCATTTTTCCCTGTCAAGGCCGTTGTAACGTTAGTATGATGACAAAAACGGTGGCTGAATTTTTCGTTGATGACGAAATAATACGCGTACTACCCCATTTAAGTTTACCTGATGACAACGAAAGTGGTATTAAGGAAAAGTATATTGCCTTAAATGGCTGTCCGGCAAAATGTGCTTCCAAGGAATTTGAGATTGCAAGACTTAAACCCCATGAAGAAATCGTCATGACCAAGGACTTTGATCCAAAGAATAATGAAAAATATGAAGAGTTATTGAATATCGATGAAGAGGTATACATGGTTCAAGAAGTGATCGATAGATTGTTAGATATTAAGTAGGAGAGAATGAACTGATGTGGTATGAGGAGGCCCCAAAAAGTTGCGATTAGCATAAAGGAGATGATCGTTTTGTTTATATTTGAGTGGTTAAATAATCAATTACTTAGAATGGAGTGGCTGAGTAATTTAGTAAAGCTTTTGGTAGAAAACGTTTTTGGGTTGAGCATCCAGGATCGATTAGGTGGAAGCATTCACTTCTATATTTATGACGTTATAAAAATCTTTATATTGCTTTCTGTCTTAATATTTACAATTTCATATATCCAAAGTTTTTTCCCGCCGGAGAGAACGAGAAAGATTTTAGGTAGCTACAATGGAGTTTCGGCCAATATATTAGGTGCTTTACTTGGAACGGTGACACCCTTTTGTTCGTGCTCTTCCATACCGTTGTTTATAGGATTTACTAGCGCAGGTCTGCCGATTGGTGTGACATTTTCATTTTTAATATCGTCTCCTCTGGTGGATTTAGCCTCGATTATTTTACTGGCCAGTATCTTTAACTGGAAAATTGCCATAGCCTATGTCGTTGTTGGAATTGTCCTTGCAGTGATTGGCGGTACCATCATTAGTAAAGCGAAGCTAGAAAAGTATGTAGAATCGTTTGTTTTTGGCAATAATGTGCTTGAGGTTGAACAAGAAGAGCTGACGACTCGTGCAAGAATGGGATTTGCAAGAGATCAAGTCTTAGATATCATTAAAAAAGTATGGCTATATATTCTCATCGGTGTTGGAATAGGTGCAGCCATCCACAATTGGATTCCTGAAAATATCATTTCAGCAGTCCTTGGCCAGGATAAATGGTATTCGGTTCTAGTAGCAACCCTTGTTGGAGTGCCAATGTATGCGGATATCTTTGGAACATTGCCGATCGCTGAAGCCTTAGTATTAAAAGGGGTAGGACTTGGAACTGCCTTATCCTTCATGATGGCCGTAACAGCACTTTCACTGCCCTCTATGATATTGTTAAAGAAAGTTGTGAAGATGAAACTTTTAGCAATCTTTGCGGGTATTGTTACTCTGGGAATTCTTATCATTGGATACTTCTTCAACGCCTTTGGTTATCTATTGATGTAGGCTTAACATCTTTTATAACTAACAACTGAGAAGGAGGTCTAATTATATGTAGAAACTTGGTATCCAGTTATCGACTATGAAACGTGCATTGAGTTATTATTGTGTTAATGGCCTTTTATATGTTTTATTTGGGATTCTAATAAAATAGTTAGGGAGTGGATTAATATGGTCATCAAGATTTTAGGTTCTGGATGTAAAAACTGTGAGACTTTGAAAGAAAATACCGAGAAAGCATTAAAAGAGACAGGCATAGAAGCGGAAGTAATTAAAGTCAATGATCTTAAGGATGTTATGGCCTATGGAGTAATGTCGACCCCAGCCTTAGTTATTGATGAGAAGGTTGTTTCCGTTGGTAAGGTTTTGAAACCGAAAGATATAGCTAAGATTCTTGAAACTTACAAGTAGAAATTAGGTAAATGCTGTTAAACGCTATTGCTAATTAGAAGCCTGAAAAGGCTTCTTTTTTATACTATCAGACCCCCATGCCGCTTAGCGGCACCACTGATAAATGGAAAAATTCTTTTTCTATGGCAGAAAGTATAAACTTCGCTAAATACTTTCCAAGCATAAGCAGTGCAACTGACGGTTTCGCCTTCGCCAAGGCTCGGTGAAACCGGATTTTCTTTATACTATGGTTGGCGCTAAACAAGTTTTCCAAAACAAATTTCCTAAAATACTAGTTCTCTTTTATTGCAACGTAATATATAATATTTTCATAATCGCTTAAACGAATATAAGTATATAATATTTGAAAAGAGGTGAATCAATGGGAAAACTATTAGATGCATTGAAGGCTCTATCCGATGAAACTCGGTTGAGGATTCTAAACCTGTTATACGAAAAAGAACTCTGTGTTTGCGATATAATGGAAACCCTACAAATTTCACAAGCCAAAGCATCGAGGCACTTAATTTATCTTAAGAATGCTGAATTATTGAAAGACCGCAAACATGCCCAGTGGGTTTACTATTCTTTGGCTATCGATGAACGTATAAAGTTTATAGATAGCTTGGTCTATGATAATTTGAGGGGTCTAGAACTATATCAGAATGATCTGCAAAATCTAAAGGATTGGTTAAAGCGCAAGACTATTAAATGTGATTAGATTTATGGAGGATGATTAACGTGGAAAAGGTTGAAAAACCCAGGTTGTCGTTTTTAGACAGATTCTTGACACTATGGATATTTATAGCAATGGCAGTCGGTGTTTTGGGAGGGTATTTCTTTCCTGACTTAGCAAAGTCACTGGCTGAATTCAGCACAGGAACAATATCATGGCCTATAGCAATAGGTCTGATCATCATGATGTATCCACCCCTTGCCAAGGTGAAGTATGAAGAGATCGGAAAAGTTGTGGAAAATAAAAAAATCTTTTCCTTTTCACTGATACAAAACTGGATTATTGGTCCTATCTTGATGTTTGTGCTGGCTATATTGCTGCTTGGAGATAAACCCGGGTTTGCTATTGGACTGATTATCATAGGGCTTGCTCGGTGTATTGCCATGGTTATTGTTTGGAATACCCTAGCTAAAGGTGATAACGAGTATTGTGCAGCTTTGGTAGCACTTAACTCTATCTTCCAAATTCTTTTATACACTGTCTATATTTATATCTTTGTAACTCTTATACCTAAGTGGCTGGGACTTTCCTGGGGAGGTCAGGTAGTGAATGTTTCCATGTGGGAAGTAGCAAAGAGTGTCCTTATTTACTTGGGTATTCCTTTTGCTGCTGGCTTTATTACACGGTTTAGCTTGATAAGAATTAAAACAAAAGAGTGGTACGAAAAGGTATTCATTCCGAAAATTTCTCCCTTAGCTTTGATTGCACTGCTTTATACCATCGTCATTATGTTTATCACCAAAGGGGAACAGATTATTAATAATCCTGGAGATGTTATTAGAATTGCAATACCCATGCTAATTTACTTTGCCATTATGTTCTTTGGAAGCTTTTATATGTCCATTAAGGGCGGTTTCAGATATGACCAAACGGTAACCCTTGCTTTTACAGCGGCAAGTAATAATTTTGAACTTGCCATAGCAGTTGCAGTCGCTGTCTTCGGGATCGGATCAGATGTAGCTTTCACGGCAGTAATCGGTACTTTAGTTGAAGTACCTGTCATGATTGCTCTGGTAAATTCTGCTCTCTTTTTTAGACGCAAGTATTTTAATGAAAAGGGCCTGTCTAAGCAGGGCATTTAAAA
>JAUZPJ010000098.1 GCA_030706025.1 Bacillota bacterium
CCAAGCCTTGTAGCATGCTGGACATTAAAGAGGGGTTCCCTTTACTGTCAGTAATCCATACATTAGACTCTGTTAGTATATCCAAAGAACGCATATATCCACCGAAACCCCGCATTTGACTATTACTTTGTAAATACTCAGCAACGACCTCCGATATACTCCGTGCATTCGCCAACATTGATTTCTCACGACTATCAAAGGCATATTGCTTAAACATTTGAATAAAAAATACCCCTATAGTCATCATTGAGATAAGCACAATTATTACAAAACCCATTGATAATTTTACTGCAATTTATTTTTAAACATGCTTTACCTCAAATTTGTACCCCACTCCCCAAATAGTTTTTATATCCCAACTAGAGCCTTCGGGTATATTCATTTTTGACCTTAGCCTCTTGATATGAGTATCCACTGTTCGAGCATCACCGAAATATTCATAGCCCCATACACTGTTTAAAAGGTTGTCCCGTGAAAAAACTTTTCCTGCGTTAGAAGCCAAAATCCAAAGAATCTCAATTTCCTTCTTAGTAAGACTTATTGGATGACCATCAATCATTACTTCGTAGTCTGTAATGTTGATTTTCAAGCCTGGGTGACAGATAATACCTTCTTTATGCTCCTCTGAAATATCGAGACGCCTTAAGACTGCACGGATTCTAGCCATTACTTCTCCAGGGCTAAAAGGCTTCACAATATAGTCATCTGCACCTATATCAAGCCCCATGATGCGATCGCCATCTTCTCCTTTGGCTGTAATCATAATAATTGGAACGTTTGAATTCCGACGAATTTCCTTACAAACAGTAAAACCGTCTTTTTTGGGCATCATTACATCTAAGAGCAAAAGCACTGGTCTATTTTCCATAAACTTTTGTAATGCCTCTTCACCATCATGCGCAACAATCGGGGCGAAACCTTCTTTAGTCACATAAGTTTTTAATATATCTAGAATACCGTCATTATCATCAGCGATTAATAAATACTTGTTCAAAAATCATACCCTCCCGTCTTCTCTAATTTATTTTAACATTACAGCAGATAATGTTTGTGACATATTTATGGCAAATAAAAATGACATAGTTGGTTCAAACTTATGCCATACTTCTGCCACAATCGTTTAGTATTGTAAAGCCATAAAGTTAAACATACTGAAATTCAAAAAGGAGCGTGACTTATGAAAAATTTTAAGAAACTCATTGCTGCTGCCACAATTGTCATAAGTTTAGGGGTAACGGGAGCCGTCTATGCAGCTAGCACAACATCGCCGGCAGATATAGTATCCAATCTCACAGGAAAATCAGCAGAAGAAATTACGGAACAAAGAGCTGCTGGAAAAACTTATGGAGCTATTGCCCAAGAATCCGGAAAGCTCGATGAATTTAAAAATCAACTACTTGAGCAGAAAAAACTTGTTCTTAACCAAAGAGTCAATGATGGTTATTTAACTCAAGCACAAGCTGATCAGATTTATAATTCGCTAAAGGCTAATCAAGCAACTTGCGACGGAACCGGAACCGGGAGAACTGGACTGGGTAAAGGCACGGGCATAGGTTATGGACATGGAGTAGGAATGGGAGTAGGAAGTGGTAGGGGGACTGGTCAACGTAATGGTGGCTGCACCTACCGCAACTAATTTGCTCTGGATTATTTAGTGCAAATCACATTAAGAACCAAAATAGAAACGGGTAGGAGCTTCTCCTACCCGCTTCTATTTATTGGCTAATTGTGATGAATCCACCTATTGATTAAGTTTCATGAGGGTTTCAATCGCCTTGTTCAATACTTCCTGACGATCTTCTCCTTGCTCAATTGCCTCAATCAAACAACCATTGGCATAGCGCTGCGCAACAAGAACCGATACTTTATGAACAGCTGAACGAATAGCAACAAGCTGTAACAAGATATCCTCACAGGTCTTTTCTTCCTCGATCATCCGTTCAACTCCTGAAATATGGCCTCGTATTGTCTTGAGTCGAGTCAAAACCTGTTTAATTTCTTCTGGGTCTACCTCTTTCACATGGACCAATCCTTCCCTACTCTCGGTAGAGTTTAATATATTTTTGATAACTATTTAAAACACGACCCACATAATCCCGCGTTTCCTTAAAGGGTATATCCTGTTCACGAATATTTTTTGGATCAATCTGACCAGCTTTAATCCATTCTTGTACATGTCCTCTGCCCCCGTTATAGGCAGCGATCACTAAGGTCATATTATTAGAAAAGGCTTTCTGCAAAGAGGCAAGATACCAAGTTCCATATTGAATATTTTTCTCTGGATTGAGTAAATCTCCCTCGGTATAGGCAGTGTCACGAATACTTTGAGCGATTGATTCTGCCGTACTGGGCATTAACTGCATCAAACCTCTTGCACCTTTATGTGATTCAGATTGGGGTAGAAACTTACTCTCCTCTCGGATTACTGCTACCACTAGGAGAGGGTCCACACCATACCTTACCGCATATTTTTCGATGATATCCCGATGTGGGTAGGGATATATAACCTTTTCCAAGAGTGGAATCTGAAACATACCATATATCCCCAAAACGGCTATGAGAAAAAGGGAAATTAGTTTGCTCATCGACCTTCGTTTTTTTGTCCTTTGCTTCATCACAGCTCCTCTTCTCGAGTGGGTTGTTTAACAGTATTAAGATTTTTTAATATTCATTCATTCTTAAGCTTATGCTTCAGCAATTCCGCCCATGCTACTTCAAGTTGGCTTAGCGTCTTTATTCGATCTCCTGAATTGTCAATCACCACATCAGCGCGTTGGCGCTTTTCGTCTAACGATCCTTGAGCAGCTAGACGAGCTTCTACCTCTTTCAGCCCCAGCTTGTCCCGTGCCAGAACACGTTGAATCTGTACTTCACGCGGGACCCAAACCACCCAGATTTGATCCACAAATTGATCATATCCCGTTTCAAAAAGCAAAGGGACATCCCAGACACAAACATCTGACCCAGAACGTCGATGAGTTTTCCCTTCGTCTTTCATACATTCAAGGACACGGGGATGCACTATGCGCTCAAGGCGCTTTCGTGCATCATCCTCCTTAAAAACTCGCCTGCCTAGTTCCAAACGATTGATCTCCCCGTTTTCCCCCAAAATCTCCGCTCCAAATTCATGAACTAGCCGTGATATCGTAGCCGAGTCCGATTGAAACAAGCGGTGAACTGTTTTGTCGGCATCCACCACTGGGATTCCCATCTCTTCAAACCAATGAGCGACTGTCGATTTGCCGCTTCCGATTCCACCAGTGAGTCCGATGGTTAACATTACCTCACCTCAGATCAATTTACCCAATCCAACAACGATCAAAACAATTCCGGGCAAAAATTCTGCTTTTGTCGTCCAGTTTTCTGGAATTTTTCCAGCCATTTGTTGACCCAATCGCAACATAATCATTTGAGTGAGAGCCACTACGGCAATGACAGATAAGGTCATTCCTGCCATAGCTGCTCCAATTCCACCGGCAAAAGCATCCATGGCTAGAGCGCTTCCGAGGAGTAAACTTTCCTTTAGACTGATTCCCCCGGAACCATCAACATCCGCAATGTCCGGCGTTTTAAGTATTTGGATGACAAATCCCAAGAAGTGAAATTGAAATCGAAATTCCGGTTCTAATATGGGCTTTTCTATCGCTATAGCCATTGCCGGAACTGCTTCCGGAAATATTTCCTTTCGGCTGTTCCAAATCGCCCTGCCTAGTTGAAAAGAACCTAGAGCTAGCAAAATAGAAGCCCCCAATAAGCGAGCCGGAATAAACCTGAGCCATAACGTAACCCAGCTGCCAAATAGCATAGATGTCCCCATTGCAACGACAGTGCACAAAGCTATGGCCATGAGTGAACTTATCGGAATACGAATGCGCCTCAGCCCATAAGCCAGCCCAACGCCAAATCCATCTAGACTCAAAGCCACTGCCATAAGTAATGCTACCCCCATATATGTCTCCCTCCACCTTGCGACTTCAGGATAATATATGGATTCACACGCTATTTGGTGAAATTAATCGTTGCCGGCAAGCCATTCTTCTAAGGCAAAATCTAGCTGTTCTCTAACTTTCTCGGATTCTTCATGAAGTTTCATAGCTAGTTCATAATTTGTATCTGCCAAAGCAAGCTCAGATTCTAAGGTTTTCAGCTTTTCTTCTAAGGTTTCAATGTCTATTTCAAGTTGCTTCAAACGTTTTTTCTCGCGCGCCTGATTACGATTCTCTTGCTGTCCTTGAAAACTGGGCTTGGCACTACGTTCTAGGGGAGCAATTAGAGCCTCTTCTTGCTGTTTACTTTCTTTGAAACTTGTATAGTCCCCTTCGAAAACTGTCAGCCCTTGGGGGGTTAATTCAGCAATCTTATGGACGACTTTATCCAAGAAATAGCGATCATGGGAGACTACGAGCACGGTCCCTTCATACTCCTGAAGCGCTTCCTCCAACACACTGCGAGTTTCAAAATCCAAATGATTGGTAGGTTCATCCAGCAATAACAAATTTCCTTGCTCCAGGAAAAGTTTACATAGAGCCAAGCGGCTTTTTTCGCCTCCGCTAAGCACCGAAACGAGCTTAAAAACGTCATCTTTTCTAAAGCCATAACGGGCTAGAAGATTCCTAATTTCGGGATCTTTTAAATTAGACACTGCCCTTATTTCATCCATAACCGTTCCAGCATTGCCTAAGTTTTCATGTTCTTGAGAGTAATAGGCAACTTTAACGTTGGCCCCTAAGCGAATGTTCCCTTTAAAGGGAACTTGATGGAGAATGCCCTTTAAAATCGAGGTTTTCCCAATTCCGTTTTTCCCCAATAAGGCTACACGCTCTCCCCGCCGCATATCCAAATGTACCTTCTCAAAAAGTGTGCGTTGATCAAAGGTAATTGAAAGTTCCTCGATTAAAAGAACCCGATCGCCACTTCGGCCGCCATTTCCCAAGGAAATCGAGAGACCGTGGTCAACTTTGGTGACCTGGATCGGCTTTAACTTTTTGAGTTGGCTCTCACGCCCACGGGCTTGTTTCGAATTGACTCCAGCCTTATTTCTTCGGACATATTCCTCAAGTTTAGCGATCTTTTTCTCGAGTCGTTCTGCTTCACGGCCAAGTGTTTTGCTTTCAATGACACGCAGAAGTTCGTATTCCGAATAATTTCCAGCGTACCCTTTTAACGCTCCATTTTCCAGGCAAAAAACCCGAGAGACGGTTCGGTCTAAAAAGTAACGATCATGAGAAACAATGAGCAGAGCTCCTGAATAATCGCGCAAATACCCTTCCAGCCACTCTAAGGCAGCAACATCTAAATGATTCGTAGGTTCATCTAAAATTAAAAGATCGGGGGCACGAAGTAAGAGCTTGCATAAGGCCAGCCGAGTCTTTTGTCCACCGCTCAAAGTGGCGACCTCAGAATTCATCTCCCCTTCTAACCCAAGTCCGGCTAATATTCTCCGCACTAAGGCCTCTAAGGCGTACCCGCCCTGACGTTCAAAGAGCTCTGTTAAGGCGGCATATTGTTCCATGACCTTCTCACTTGGAGTAAGCGCCATTTTCTCTTCTAACTCACGCAGTTGACCTTGCAATTCCAGTAAATCGGCCCGTTCTTGTATCACACATTGAAACACATTTCCTACATCTTCAACAATCGGAGTTTGGGGAAGATAACCACAGGAGCCAAGAATCTGCGCCTCGCCGCTCTCTAACCGAACATCTCCTAAGCAGGCCCGAATCAAGGTGGTTTTACCAGCACCATTCGGACCGACCAGGGCAGCTTTTTCCCCATTTTCCAAAGCAAAACTAATCCGCCTAAACAGCGGTTCACCCGATATATCAACGCCGCAATCCCGGCAATATAAAACACTCATTTATCAAGCAGGCCCCTTTATTCCCAGACATCAAAAACCATATTTATTCGTATTTAACTATATCATACCCATAGCTCACGAACAACGATTGGGCAGCAGGTTTGCACTATACAAATTCGTGTAGGTTCTTTTCCCTTGAATTACGCTGCTCTCGAATAAAACGACTTCTTCGACTGTAAACTCGCCAAAGTTCTTAGTTTGAAAAACGGACAAATCAAGACCGTCAAGGTTAGGACGAGAGGCCAAAGTAATATGAGGCTTAAATTTCCTTTCCTCTAAGACAAAGCCATTTTGGGCCAGTTTTTTATGTATTTCGTCCCTTAATAGGGATAGTTGATGTAGATTTCCACCTACCCCCGTCCACAAGGTATGAGGCTTCATAAAGGAGGGAAATGCTCCAAGACCGCTTATATTCAGCATAAAGGATGTATGATTATTGGCCACTTTGGAAAGCGTTTCGGTAATAAGAGGTATTCTATTAACGTCGATTTCTCCTAAAAACTCTAATGTGATATGAAAGTTTTCTACGGACTTCCAGAACCCACTGGCCCCGTGATGTCTTAGCTCAGACTGGACTTTAAGGAGATTTTCTTTTATCTCATCAGGTAAATCGACACCTATAAATAATCTCATCTGTTTAATGCTCCTTGTAAAAGATTCCGAAAAGGTGTAAGATCCCAAAAAGATCCTATATATATTGATCCCTATGTATTTTGCTTTCTTTAAATCCATAAATTATAATTGTTTAAAGGTTTAATTAACACCAATTTACCAGCAGGAGGTTTGTATTATGGCCAACTTCAAGGAAATAAAACCGGAACAGTTTGTTCAAAATCCATTTGAACTAATCGGTAAAGATTGGATGCTCGTTACCGCAGAAAAGGACGGAAAAGTAAACACTATGACAGCTGCTTGGGGTGGTTTTGGTGTTATGTGGGGCAAAAACGTGGCCCATATTGTTCTGCGTCCACAACGATACACCAAGGAGTTTGTTGATGGGTCCACCACATTTTCACTGTCTTTTTTTGATGACTCCTATAAGAAACAATTAGGTTATCTGGGTAGTGTCTCAGGTAGAGACGAAGATAAAATCGGCAAATCAAAGTTAACTGTTTTGAACACTGACGATACTCCTTACTTTGAAGAAGCAAAAATGGCGATTCTCTGCCAGAAACTTTATGCGCAGGAATTCAAACCAGAGTACTTCGTAGCTAAAGAGCTCGATGATAAATGGTATCCCGACAAAGACTATCACACGATCTATATCGCTGAGGTTGCAAAGATTTTAGTTAAAGAGTAATCTTGCCAAAATTCAATTGCCATGAAACACCATATTTATCTTGGACCCAGCCATACTTTTCGCTAAAAGGATAAGCTAACGGCATTAAAACCTGGCCTTCTCTAGAAAAATCCTCAAAAACCTGAGTAATCTCAGCTTCAGTATCACAGGTTACAAACAATGATATTGCTGGGGTAAAGGTGAATTCATGCTGGACACTGCTATCCATACAAAAAAACACTTGTCCTTTTAGTGAAAACGTGGCGTTTAAAACCGTTCCCTTTTGACCACCTTCGTTTGCACCATAACGAGTAATATTAATGATTTCCAGCCTTGCCCGAGAACATTAAAAATCGGGTAATTTTCTGACTCAAATTTTTCACACATATGCCCTCTCGTAAAATGCTGCGTGTTATTATCGGTATTCTTATACGTGGCTAGTTTCGCGGTGATATTTGGGCTAAAAGCAGTGACCTAATCGAATCAACGAACCGATTTCTACACTCGGTATCCTCGATGATTCTTTTTCTTAAAGCATAGCTGATTTCCAACTGAACACCTTTTCCCGTACAACCTCGGTTACAGATATTCGTGGCTCGAATGCCACGATATTTTTGTTCACACGACTTAATTTTAAAACTACTTTGTTGGAGCGTTCTTTCCAGCTTCTGGCCTAATTCAGAATCTAACCCGCCGATCATCAGAAATTCTTCACTGGAATCCTTGAGACCGTGAATGGTTAAAACAACCTTAGCCTGTTTAAGAGCCTGTAAAAGTGTAGGTTCATCATACTTATGACTCGTAATATGTAATAACCGGTTATCTTTACCTTCCTCTTTTATACCTTCAAAGGAATACCAGGCAAACTCTTCCCCAGCTATCCATTGCGCAATTTGAGAGGTAAACGGTTCAATTTTCCCGCCATGAGGAGCTATTATTAAGACCGAATGCCCGATACCTTTAACTCTGATCTGATAATCTTGCCCTTCTAACTCATTTAACTGTAACTCTTGAAAGTTTGAATAGGAATCAGGCATTGTGTTCTGCCCTCCTTTACAGAAAATATCTCCAATTGTTTAAAGTCCTGTGCAGATACGAGCTAGTCTTAAAATAATAGTATACCGACCACCGCAGCAGCTGCAATAAACGTGAATGTACCTACTTTGACTGCTTTCTGATTTAGTACGAAATATCCGATACCTATCACAATAATGGTTTTCAGCATTGTCAAAGATATAAAGGTATGGCTTACCTGATACAAAGGCTTAATGCCAATAATGTAAGCAGCGCTAATAAGCAGGCCCAGCACTGCCGGTCTAACACCCATCAAAAGGGCATTTACATACTTGTTCGTTTTAAACTGAGTGTAAAATTTAGTAATGATCACTGAAGCCGTAAATGAGGGAATACAAAGAGCTAGCGAAGCTATTAGCGCACCAAAAATACCTGCTACTTTGAAACCAATATAAGATGAAGAATCGACAGCAAAAGGTCCGGGAACAACCTGGGCAATGGCAATAACTTTGACATAGTCAGCCAATGATACCCAATTATGGGACACAATCTCTGTCTCAAAGAATGGAATCATGGCATATCCGCCGCCAAAACTGACAGCTCCTATTTTTAGAAATACCA
>JAUZPJ010000099.1 GCA_030706025.1 Bacillota bacterium
AGTGGAGGCAAAACCTACCCCACGGAAAAGAACCTTTTTTCCAGAAGGGATGAGCGAGGAAATACTGGCCGGAACCTGGTTTAACCGGTTGGGGATCTTGGCTATCATGTTGGCGGTCGCTTTCTTTCTTAAGTGGTCCTTCGATAACCACCTAATCGGCGAGCTGGGACGCATTGTCATCGGACTCATTCTGGGCTTGGTGTTCCTGGGAACCGGCGAATATTTTCAACGTAAAAAGTTTCATGTTTACGGTCAGGGCTTTACAGGTGGCGGAATAGCGATCCTTTATTTCTCCATTTTTACTGCTTTTAATTTTTACCACTTGATTTCACAGCCTATCGCCTTTGTACTAATGATCCTGATAACCTTGGCCGCTTCCTTACTGGCAGTCCGTTATGATTCCCGGGCCGTAGGGATTATCGGAATTGTCGGCGGGTTCGCCACACCTTTCCTGTTAAGCACCGGTCAGAACAATAGGGTTATCCTGTTTACTTATATCGCAATCCTCGATGCTGGAGTGTTGCTGATAGCCTACTTTAAAAAATGGCTAGTTTTTAATTACCTTACTTTTCTGTTCACCTATACTTCATTTATAGCAGGACTTTTCGGCAGCCCTACTACGGATAATCTCCAGGGCTTTGATATTGTTTCTTTTTCCTATCTGACCTTGTTTTTCATGATCTACTTGGGAGTCAGCTTTACACGGAATCTCCGCTTGAAGGAAACCTTTATATGGGCAGACATTAGCCTGATTGTGATAAATGCCGTTATCTATTTTGCTTTATCCTATGGCTTATTAATCGACTTTATCGAGGACTGGATCGGGTTCTGGGCAGTTTTCCTCGGTCTGATGTATCTGTTAATGGGTACGTTCATTTACCGTCGGTATACCGGAACTAGAAACCTAAGTCTGACACTCTTGACAGTCGCAGCCGGATTTATGACCCTTGCGGTGCCTTTGCAGTTAGATGGATATTGGATTTCCATGGTCTGGGCGGTCGAGGCAGTGATCATTTTTTACCTAAATCTTAAAATCAGTCCTATAAGAATCCCGCTAGGCGGTTTTCTGATCTTGGTGTTAGCCATCATCTCCTTGTTTACGCATCCATTTGAAATCACCGGAAAGGAAATCTGGGTCTTTCTGAACAAGGCCGCGGTTAGTTATTGTATTGTAATCTTAGCCATGGCGATCATCGTGTGGCTCTATCATCGTCAAACCCGCAATTCTGGTGCAAAATTGAACCGCTACTTGCTTCTTGTCCTGCAGATCGCGTTAAATCTGCTGATCATCAGTTTTTTTACGCTAGAGATCAGTGCCTATTATGATTACCGTCGGAGTTTGGCTAACGATTGGGGTTTTCTCCAGTATCAAAATTCTAAGGATCTGATCCTCTCGATTATTTGGGGCTTGCATGCTGCAGCTTTAATTATTCTTGGGTTCTGGCGCCGTCTAAAAGGTATCCGATGGTTCGGGCTTAGTTTCCTGGGAATTGTGATCTTCAAGGTATTCCTTTATGATCTATCTAATCTCACCACTCCATATCGAATTCTTTCATTCATGGGATTGGGTATCATCCTATTAACAGTGTCTTGGCTCTATCATCGTTACAAGAATCAGATCAAGGGAGAAAATGATGATGAAGATTCTTCACAATAATAAGCGGAAAGTCGAACAATCGGTGACGCAATTCCTAACTATATATTTTCTGATCGTGATCCTGTCTTTGCTAGCCCCGGTTCAAGCCTTCGCTGCCATCAGTGATTTTCGCTATCGTGCACCGATTACTGTCAATGATTCTGTTGCTTCCTACAATCTTCTGGAACTGACAGATGAAGTTCTCGGACAGGCACAGACTGGATCTCCCGATTTGCGTATTTACAGCGGCGATGAAGAGATCCCTTATGCGATGGTTACTGAACAGGATTTCACCGCAAATACAAAGTTCGAACGGGCAGAAATCCTCAATCAGGGAAGTGATGCCCAAGGGAACCTGCAATTTGAAGTAATGAATCCAACCAACCAATGGGTCAGGCAATTGATGGTCATCAGTTCTGATAAAAACTTTATTCGTAGTATGAAGGTTGAAGGCAGCCACAATCAGCAGAATTGGCTGACTCTAACTGAGGATAGCACAATATTTGACTTGACTGATGAACAAAAAACCAGACACTTGGAAGTCAATCTGGTACCTACAAATTATTCCTATCTACGGATTACAATTTATAACGTAGGAAAAGGCGCCTTCCATTTTGACGGCGTGAGCCTTTCGGTCGAAAACCAAACTGAAGTTGCAGCAGAGACAAAAAAACGCCCTTATACCTTGCTCACTCAAAGCAATAAGAACGGTATTCAAGAATATACGCTTGATTTAATGCATTCTAATCTTCCCTCCAGCGAATGGGAGATCATCACCGATGTCGTGAATTTCAACCGAACGGTTGAGCTCTATGCCAGCGAAAACAACAAGGACTGGAACCTGATTACTCAGGGAGATATCTTCGCCTATCAGTTGGATAAACTGACCGCTAAACAGCTTGTCCTCAAGTTCAATACCCGTCTCCGCTATCTCAAATTGAAGATTAATAATCAAGATAACACCACTTTGAACATTCAGGCAATGAACATTAAAGGTTCCAACCCCCTTTTAGTTTTCCCAGCCGATCGGACGAAAGAGTCGATACTATTTTGGGGCAACAGTCAAATCAAAGCCCCAGCATATGATATCCAAAAGTTCAAGAATAATCTGGACTACACAAATACGCCTCGGGCTTCTTTAGGGCCCCCTGAGGAAAACAAGGATTATCAGTTTAAGGATACCAGACCCTGGACAGATAGGAACACCTGGCTGCTGCAGGGAATTCTGGTTACCGTCGTGATCGCTCTCCTGGTTATCATCATTCGTAATATCCGAAGAATCTCCTCAGAAAAGCATTGATTATCGTATAAGACTGCCAACAAAGAGTTAAACGCTTAAACTAGGTAATGTAAGAGGTACCCTCTCGCACACACCTCGCCCTTGAATCGTGGTTTGATTTATTACAGATATCTCGGTAAATCCTCGGTGACAAGTGATCGGGGGAGGTGGGTTCGATATAAAAAGAAAGACTGGAGGGGTGCGAGTCTAGACAGCCAGGCTTGAATTGATTTAGGACTCCGTATGAGTAAGGAAACGTTAGGAGGTTTGGTAGTATGAGTCAGCCAAATAAGCTGGTAGTGGTTTGGACTAACGGGGATAGGGAAGTTGCTATTCGTATGGCATTTATGTATACACTTAATTCAAAACTTAAGGAATGGTGGAACGAAGTTTCTCTGATAGTTTGGGGCCCTTCGGCTAAACTTTTAGAGGAAGATACAACGTTGCAGGAATACATCAAGAAAATGAAAAATGCAGGCGTAGAATTATTAGCCTGCAAAGCATGCTCAGATAGTTACGGAGTTTCTGAATCGTTAGAGAATATGGGGATTGTCGTAAAATATATGGGTCTAGGTCTGACGTCTTATCTGAAAGACGATAACACAAGGGTGATAACTGTCTGATTATCAGTCAATAATAAGTCCGGCAGTTCTGTGTGATTTTTAATTTCTTAACTTTAAAATGATATAGACAAACATTAGAAGGTGCTAACCTAATCATTTTTAGGTTAGCACCTTTTTTAAATCGTCACTACACCTCTAGTACCATTAGGTAGGGCATCGTGATGGACTATTAATCGTATTTTAAAACCATGCTTTTAACCAGATCTCCAATAACTTCGCAATGATCAAGCGTCGATTCAATATGTTCCAAAACCGCTTTCCATTGGATAATTTTAATTGGATCTTTCTCAGATTCGAATAAACGAGCGACTTCTTGGTGATAGATCCTATCACCAGCGCTTTCCAAGTTATAAATTTCTTCGGCTGCAGCCAAAATCCTAGATTTCTTATGATGAATGTATCTCAGGCATGAGTATGCATCCTGAATCTCCTCTGCAGCCAATCTTACTAAATGGGCAAGTTCTTGGGTGCCTAGAGAAGGTTTGCCGGTACGGTAAAGGTGCATACATCTCACAGTACCTTCCGCGTACTCCATGACAATATCCAAAGCTTGGGCTAGTTGATAGATATCTTCACGATCTATGGGTGTTATAAATGTGGAATTGAGTCGTTCTAAAATTTCTTTGGTGACACTGTCTGCGTCGTGTTCAAATCGATGCATTTGAACAGCGTCCTCGGCGGAAACATGGTCTTGTCGCGTAAATCTCTCGAGCATATTAAAGGATTTGACGATTATATCAGTACTTTGAGAAAAAAGTTGATAGAATTTATCGTCTTTATTTGTAAAACCAATCATAAATTAACCTCCAACCTTGGTCTCGCTACAATTACCTTATTTAATCAGAATTCCCATTTATAAACAATAAATGCGTTATTAAGACAGATTAATCGCAGGATAATCCGGTAGTCGGTGACAGTAAACCTTAACAAGGTTAAGTTTCTTAAATGATATCAATCTATAAAATTGAATATTAAAAAGGTAATAAATATTAAGTTAAGATAAAACAAAATAAAACAAGAAAATCCATATGAAAAAAGAAGGGTTACGATTAACATATTGTTATTATTATGGCAATAGCTAAGGTATCGACGGTTTTATTATTAACCCCTTTGACAAATGATGATGGCAACTAGATTCACTTCTCTATGTGAATAAGAAAATCATAGAAATCATAAAAAGGAACCTTTTTGGTGCATACCCCTTGGGAACGAAGGATATTTAAAGATCTTGAGGTTGCAATATCTTATGCACTGGACAAAGCCCAAAAACAGGTAGGGCTTGAGCAAGTAAAGCAGGGGCAAAAGAGTTTGAATTAATAGTCAATCGTGAGAATATATTTGCTGCAGTTGAGAAATATCAGCTGTAGGACGTTCAGAGTAGGAAAGGAAAAAAATATTTCTAAGAATAACCATTAAATTTAGGGAATAAAGGGGGATATTACTTATGTTATCGCGAAATCTTGCATATAGAACAAGCCCTATGCGACGTCCGCGACAGCAGCTTCAAGTCGGGGACCGCGTAAAGACCTGTAATGACTGCATTGGAACGGTTGTACGCGTTGATCGTGATGAAATTGGAGTTTTCATTGTAGTAAAATTAGATATTATACCAGGTGAATTTGCATACGACCCCGAAGATCTAGAAATATTCCAATCATAGCGGCTTTTGACAATTATATTCCGAAGTATCCGCTTATAGTTTTAAGTTAATTGAGTCAAATAAATAAATAAGCCACTATCTCTAGCAGCTTCAAATATGTATCTAAGAGTACGTAGTGATCTACGACGATCCTATTGCGCTTCATTCAAAAAGAGTTATAGTCTAAAGTTATCGTATTCTTCTTATTTTAATTCGATTGCCTTTTGCGGACAAAGCTCCATGCACTTCGCAGGACGTTTGGTTTTATAGCGACTTTTTTCCCTTCGATTTCTAAAGGGAACAGGTTGAATATCTTTTCGATAACCTTATGACAGTCTTCATAACTTGCTTCCATTATTGCCACCGTGCTCATATAGTACCCCCTTCATTGTTGAACTATAGATATTATTATACCAAAACTAGTTAAGATATAGGGTATACCGTTTTATCTAGTATCATTGAGGACGTGCTCGGGTAATCTTTAAATTTAGAGGACCACCGCACGGATCGATGCTAAGGCATGAATGTGTGTCTATAATCGCTCTCAAGCTGATTAATGAGGGGTAGGGGAATACGGCAAACGGAAGGGATGTAGAAATACTGTAACAGGGAAGGGTGTAAGGATATACAAAGAAAGATACGTGCTAATTGGCTCACAATTGACACGTATCTTTTTATGCATTAATGAGGTTCATGGTATCCATTGTTTGAATTGCTAGGATAGATAGAATATTTGAGGGTTGACAACGATAATAATTAAACCTAACAAGAATTGTCTTTTTATTCAAAAGCAAATTCTCGTTAGGTATTATAGTAACTTGTTAATAATAAGAGCACGTAATGATTTACCTAACACCAATATAGATCGTTGATTACCTAACTAGGATCTTCCGACCATAATCAAGCAGGTTACCACCTATATTCATGATTCGTTCGACCTTACAAGATATCTACCCAGCTATAAACAACCTTTCGGCTAAATATAACCGAATCTCTTACACATACATATATCGACGGATATATGGTTACGTAAGAAAACTCAACACCCAGTAAAATCTTAGCTCGACCCTTTAGGATAAGTTGGAACCTTAAAACAATCGATAGACTGCCATAAAGCCTTTCCCCACCACTAAAGAATCTTCCCTCCGACTACATACAAGCGTTTTACCACCTACATATAATCTTTGGCCGACCCATATACACCCGGCAAAGAGCATATATAAATCTTGGCTCAACCATTACGTACCCTTATGATCGTATTATTCTCCCTTTACACCCTATTGTATGCTGGTAATTTTAGGGGCCAGATTCCTACGTGCTTTTGAGAAATCCTGTCTTGCATTTTGGACAGGTGATGCGAATTGCGCCTTTGCCTTTTGGAACGCGTACTGCTTGTTTGCAATTCGGGCATTTGTAATAGCGGTGCTCTTTACTGTCCTTTAACCGATAAAGTTTGCTGCTAATCCAGTTTTTAATCGGATACCACCTTACGAGGAACTTGCCGTTCTCTTCACGACGTTTAGCGATATTTCGCGAAAAAATTCTTAGGTAACACACAGCAATTAAGGCTAGTGCAAAAAGATCAAGTATCTTCAATCTTGTGACCTGGGCTGCTAACGAGAGTGGAACATAGGTAATCAGCAACGCAATAGACAATTGATCAATCCCATATCTGCCTGCCATGAGTTTTTTAAGCCAAGCCATTTAACGGCCCCTTTCTTCGCGTGAATGATGATCACGGGATTATCACTCCATAATTTTATCGGGTATAAATTTACTCAATTCTCCTATAAAAGAACTCACTTTTTTCCTGCAGGGAGAGCTTTTAGCTTTCCCCAGAGAACCACAATCCGTACCAGGAAATATTACGGACAATACTTATAGAAGTAAAATGTTGGGTATAAATTAAATTAATTGAATATACTGAGAAATATAGGCATACTTATTTCCATCTATCAATTTCCTGCATATGCTAAATAAACCATAAGCAAGGAGGAGCTAGAATGGGTGATAATAAAAATGGGTGTGGCAAGATCCCAGCGGCGCGCGAACATATTCAGTGTCCGACAGGAAATTGTCAAGGTCAGTTATACACTGTTCGGGCCTGGGATACTCTTTATTTAATTGCTCGTCGATTTGGAATAACAGTCCAGCAGATTCGAGTTGTAAACCCACAAATCATTAATCCAAATCTTATCTATATTGGACAGGTGATTTGCATTCCGACTGTTCCCTCGTCCGATGGTCATTTTGAATCCTTTCCTTTCGGTTCCTGACAGAAACGGGTCGACAGCTTCCTAATGTAGAAAATCACATTGAAGTGTTTGTTATTGAATAATTAAATAAAGCTAAAAGCTAAAAGCCACTTGGTGGCGGGATACGAGTGTGTAGATATGTTACACGTGTAGAAGTTATAAATACTATATAATGTCGGGATGTTGACGCATCCCGACATTATATTATTCATGGAGTGGCCAATTACATGATTGATTAATCCTCTAAAACTCTTCCGTCTGTTGAAATTGTAACGAAATTCCAGGGGATCATTTTTCCGCTGTTCGACAGAGCCTTCTTTGCAGCTTGAAGAATCCCGCCACAGCAGGGTACTTCCATTTTTAAAATCGTCACGCTTTTAATTTCGTGTTGTTTTAATATTTCTGTAAGTTTGACAGAATAATCAATATCATCCAATTTGGGACAGCCAATCAGGGTAATTTTATTACGCATGAACTTTTGGTGAATATTTGGGTAAGCAAAGGCTGTACAGTCGGCAGCTATCAACAAGTGTGCGTTATCTAGGTAAGGTGCATTGATCGGCACTAGTTTTAACTGGCATGGCCATTGACGAAGTTGAGATTGTAAGTTTTCACCATCCAAAACAGGCGCGACTTCTGGTGGTTTTGTAGTAAGCAGCTTAGCTTTAGTACCTGGACAACCACAGGGCAAAGTGGTTTCAGGTTGTTGAGGCTTGCTTTTGTTCATATTCTGTTTTACGGCTTCTTCGTCATAAGCAACAGTTTCTCGTTCCTCAATGAGGATGGCTCCTGTCGGGCACTCGGGCAAGCAGTCTCCAAGGCCGTCACAATAGCTTTCAGAAATAAGCCGGGCTTTTCCGTCAATGAGTTGTAGTGCCCCTTCGTGACAAGCGCTAACACAGAGACCACATCCGTTGCATTTTTCCTCGTCTATTTTTACAATATTTCGTTTCATGATAATAACCCCTTTCGACCATTTTTTCACATGTTTACTTCGTTACTTTTAACTAGTAGCAACTTCAGAAAATCATTGTCTATTTAACTTAATTAAAGTATATATCAAATCGAAGGGGAATTTTGTAGTTTAGGCACATTTTTCATGTGAGATAAATCACAGCTAAAAAATCAATGAATAGTATTCATCGCTATAAAGATAAAGTGATCAGTGGATGTAGAGGTATTTTTTGTCCATTACTTACTTTTTAGCCATTTCAGAGCCACAATTCACTCTAGCTACAAGTAAGAGGAAATGCTGTTTATTCCCTCTAAATCAACAAATTA